>NNSL01000374.1 GCA_003123965.1 Balneolaceae bacterium SMO_bin1 | reverse complement strand
AAGGCACTAAAGTAGCACCGCTGGGGGATCAGTAATATGGACCGCATCATTCGTTTCTTCACCAAGAACGTCGTACTTGTCAACTTCAGCATTCTCGTCATCATTGTGTTTGGGCTGATGTCGGCCGCTAATATGACCTCCAGCTTTTTTCCGGAGCGCGAACCGCAGTTTATTGTTGTACAAGCGGTATATCCCGGCGCATCTCCGCTGGAAATGGAAGAAAGTATTGTGCTCAAGATTGAGGAAAACCTTGAAGGTATCAGCGGGGTGGAGCGCATTACTTCATATACCGAAGAAAACCGCTCTACGGTCCGTGCAGAAATTTTCGCCGATGTTGATGAAAATGAGGTGCTGCAGGAGATTAAAAATGCAGTTGACCGTATCAGTTCTTTTCCCACAGGACTTGAGCAGCTTGTAGTTTACAAAGAGGAGCCGGTGAATTTGGCGGGCAAAATGGTGTTGCGGGGCGATGTACCGCTGCCGGCTCTTAAAGATATTGCCCAGCGCGTAGAAGATGACCTTCGTGATTTTGAAAACATTACCCGCATCAGCACATTTGGCTTCAATGAGCCCGAGATTGAGATTAATGTAAATGAGACGCAGCTCCGCAATTACGATCTTACCATACGTGATATCAGCCAGGCTATATCGGAAAGCAATATTCGCGGTACGGGCGGTATCATCCGCGGGCCTGAACTGGAATATCGCATCAGGGTGGAGGAGAAGGCCGATTACGCTAAATCTTTTAGAGACATACCGGTAAAAACACAGCCCGATGGAACTATTATTCGGTTAAGCGATGTGGCAGATGTGCAGGATACCTTTAGTGAAGGTACGCAGCGCGTGTTTTTAGATGGACAGCGCGGCATCAATATATCGGTGAATACAACCAATAACGAAGATATACTTGCGGCCTCCGAAAGCATCAAACAATATATTGAGGAGTTTAACGGGCAGCGCAGCGGCGTAGAGCTCATTCTGGTTGATGACGCTACCGAAAACCTGCGTGAACGTATTGATCTATTATTTGATAACGGGCTGTTGGGCCTGGCATTGGTGCTATTACTCCTCGGCTTGT
Source organism: Balneolaceae bacterium SMO_bin1 (assembly GCA_003123965.1). Next base: position 8,041 of record NNSL01000374.1, on the reverse strand, counting down.
TTTTGCGCATTCGGTTGGCTTTTTGGGTTGCCCTGGGTATTCCCATCTCGTTTTGCGGCATGTTTATGCTGGCACTTTACTGGGGTATTACCATTAATGTGATTTCCCTGTTCGGGATGATCTTGGTCATTGGTATACTGGTTGATGACGGCATTGTGGTGGGAGAAAATATCTATCAAAAATATGAGGAGGGGCTACCGCCCATTGAAGCTGCGGTGCAGGGGACGTTACAAGTAGTGCCAGCGGTAACCTCAGCCATTATCACCACGGTAGTAGCCTTTTCATTCTTCTACTTTATTCCGGGCCAGCTGGGTGAATATTTTTCCGAGGTAGCTTTCGTGGTATCAACCACACTGCTAATTTCCCTGATTGAAGTATTTATCTTTCTCCCTGCTCACTTGGCACACTCAAAATCACTGAAACAGAATGAAGGAAACGGCGGTATCCAGGAATATACATCAAACCTGGTGCGCAAATCCCGCGATCGATTTTATGTACCGTTCCTGAAATTTTCGCTGAAAAAACCGGGCCTTGGTTGGGCTTGGTGCGTTGGCCGTGCTCATTTTAACGTTGGCCTCGGTGAGTGGGGGCATCATTCGCACTACATTTTTTCCCGAAATCGAGGAAAATACCATTCAGGTTGATATACGGCTCACCCGTGCACTTAACGATGAAATTACCGAAAAACAGGGGCGTGAAATTATTGCTGCGGCAGAACGATTAAATGAGCGGTACCGTGAGGAGTTAAACATGGACCGGGATATGATTCAGCACATGGAGCTGCAGCTCGGATATGAAAGCAACCAAATGAGTCTGGTATTTTATCTGTTGCCGGCGGCTCAGCGCGAAATACGAAGCTCAGAAATTACCGAAGATTTACGAGCCGAGGTGGGTCCAATAGAACGGGCCAACCAAGTGGCATTCGGCGGCGGTACTCCGTTTGGAAAACCTGTAGCCATATCCCTGATTTCACCTAATTTTGAGGAGCTCAATACAGCAGCGGAAGAGCTGAAAACACGCCTCTCGGAAATGCCGGAGCTTACCGATATTATTGACAATCAAAACGAAAATGAGCCCGAGCTGCATCTGGAGCTCAAGCAGCAGGCCCAAGCCCTCGGTTTTACATATGCTGATATTATAACGCAGGTTCGCGATGCCTTTTTTGGCAACGAGGTGCAGCGGCTGCAGCGGGGCCAAAACGAAATTCGGGTATGGGTGCGTTATGATCTGGAAAATCGGAGCGGCGCCGACGATCTGCTGAATATGCGCATCACCGATGATCAGGGGAACCAGTATCCGCTGAACGAGCTGGTGAATCTGAGTTACGAACTGGGCTTGGTTTCCATTAATCACCGTAATGGAGAGCGCGAAATCAGGGTGGAGGCAGACTTGTCAGACGCCGATATATCGGCACCCGATGTACTTGAAGAAATTGAGACCCGCATCATGCCGGTACTCACGAATAAATACCCTTCGCTGAGCTACTCGTTTGAGGGGCAGGCACGGCAAACCGGAGAGGTGGGTACGGCTGCGCAAACCGCACTGCCTATTATTCTGCTTTTAATTTTCGGGCTCATCCTGTTTACGTTCCGCTCATTCTCGCAAACTATTGTACTCTACCTGATTATACCATTTGGGTTAATTGGCGCTTTTTGGGGACACTTTATACATGGCCTGGCGGTGGGCATTCTATCGCTCCTTGGAATTATTGCCTTGGTGGGTATTATCGTTAACGATGGTCTCGTATTTGTTACTACACTCAATGATAAGCTACGCGATGGTATGCCATATGCCAAAGCGATTGTAGAAACGGGTCGGGCTCGTTTTCGTCCGGTTATTCTAACAACCGGCACAACGGCTGCCGGCTTGGCTCCGCTGATATTTGAACAAAGCTTCCAGGCGCAATTTTTGATTCCCATGGCCGTCAGTGTGGCTTACGGACTAATTGTTGCCACCTTTTTACTGCTGGCGCTTCTGCCGTTGTTATTGATTACAGCCAATGATGTGGTCCGGCTCTATCATAAATACTGGCATGGCAACGAGGTATCGCGACGCGAAATTGAAGCTTCAATCAAAGAGCAAGAATGGGACAATAACGATGAAAAGTAAGTGGCTTATAGCATTTATTTTAGTTCTTGTACTGCAGGTTGATGCCTCTGCACAGGTCGATTCCCTGCGCAGCGACAGTCTAGCACTGGCTGAAGCTGTTCGCATTGCACTGCAGGAAAATCATGCCATTACGGTGGCACGCAATAATGCTCAAATCGACGAAAATAAGGCCACCCTTGGCAATGCCGGCTACTACCCGCAGCTTACGGCTACCGGTAACTATAATCGCACCATAGAAGATACCCGACAGAGTTTTATCGGGGATACGGCCGACCAAGTGCAAAATAACAGTACATCCGAACAATATGCTGCCTCCCTAAATGCCAACTATACGCTTTTTGATGGATTTGGAAATTACTACCGCCTGCAGAGCCTTGAAAGCCAGGAGGAGTTGGGCAGCGTGCAAAGTCGGCTGCAAATTGAGACAACACTGCTTCAGGTCGTTCAGCGGTATCTGCAAGTGGTGGCGCAAAGCCAGCTTGTTGATATCAACCGGGAGTCGGTAGAAATTTCTGAGCAGCGATTCAATCGGGCTGAAAAACAGTACGAGTTTGGAGGAATTAATCGCGTGGGGCTGCTCAACGCAGAAGTAGCGCTGAACCAAGATAGCGTGCGTTTCGTGCAATCACAGGCTGATTTGCGACAGGCAAAAAACGATCTTGCCGTACTTTTGGGCAGCGAACCGGGCGTTAATTTAGACGTACGGCCGGAAATATCCCTAACCCAGCGCATGAATTTGCAGCCGCTGTTACAGGCCGCCCTTGAAAATAATGCATCACTGGTTTCAAGTCAGTTGCGTGTAGAGCAGGCGCGGCTTGCCTTAAAACAGAGCCAATCGCAGCGGTACCCCCAGCTTGATGCCCAAGCTTCCTACAGTTACAATCGTTCGGAAAGTGATGCCAGCTTCTTGCGATTTCAGGAGGCCGACGGCTTTAGCTACGGGCTTACGCTCAGTTTCAATATTTTTAATGGTTTCCAGCGCAATGTAGATATCCAAAATGCCGAAATACGGCTTGATAACAGCCAGCAGCTCCGTCGGCAGGCACAAAAAGAGCTGCGGCGCGATGTCCGCAATGTCTATGAAACATATTCTACGAATCTGTTTCTATTGGAAAAGCAGCAGCTGAATGTGGAAACTGCTGAACTCAATTTTGAACGCACGCAGCGTGCCTTTGAACTCGGACAAATTACGAATACCGAATTTCGTGAGGCCCAGCTTAATTTGCTTCAGGCCCGGCAAGAGTTGGTTAATTTGAAAGTAAACGCCAAGCTTTCTGAAGTAGAATTACTGCAGCTTACAGGCAAACTTTCTGCTCAAAGCTTTAATTAGTACCCTTTCTCCTTGTCAACTTTGTGCAGCAATTCCATACCCGACATCAGGCGCTTGTAATTTTCTACCAGCTGGTCGGCAACTTCTGCCGGCTGGGTGATGCTCGAAATATGCGGGGTGATCATTATATCATCCCGATTCCAGAAGGCGTGCTTTTCGGGTAGGGGTTCTTCGGCAAAAACATCAAGACAGGCGCCCTTAATCCATCCTTTATCCATGGCATAAACCAAATCTTCTTCCACTAAATGTTCTCCGCGAGCTACATTTATTACAATACCGGGGTGCTGCATCTGTTTAAATACGTCCAGATCAAGGATGCTTCTGGTTTGTTCTGTTAGTGGCAGCAAGCAAACTAAAACGTTGGTATGTTTAAGAAAATCGGATAGTTGAGCCTGGCCGGCAAATGTATCAACATTGGGGATGCTTTTATCGCTGTTAGACCAGCCAGATGTTGGATAGCCGAATTCCGCCATTTTCTCAGCAATAGGTTTTCCCAGGGAGCCAAGCCCCATAATACCAATACGCATATCGTCGGTATTTTTATTCGGATGCTCTTCCCAAATGCCCTGCTTTTTTTGGCGGAAGTAGGTAAACATATTCCGCTGATAATTAAGTATCGTGCAGAGAACGTATTCCTGCATCTGGCGCGTCAGCGAGGTGGCTACCACACGGCAAACAGGCAGTTCATCAGGGATGGTTTCGTCTTCCAAAATGTGGTTCACCCCAGCGCCCAGCGAGGAAACTGCTTTGAGATTGGGATATTGCTCCAGCACGTGCTTGGGCTGACGCCAAGTGACGGCAAATTGTACACGATTGGGATCGGTAACATCCGGCCAAATTTCTACATCCAGGTCAGGATCTTCGGCAAGAATAGCCTTTTTCCAGCGTTGCATATTACGGTTGGGAGCCAGGAGCAATAACGACATATCAGAACTACGAATATCTATTTAATGTTTTGGTGATTGAATGATAACAAAGTATGCCGAATGATGATAAGCAAGTATCTATTGATCATAGTTTTATTGCTATTGCCAATATTAGCAGTGGCGCAGCAAATAGAAAATTTGGAACTTGAGGAGTACCAGTGGGAGAACCGGCTGCTATTAATCTTTGCTCCATCTACAGATATGGCAGACTACCAGCAGCAGCTGCAGGAGCTTGAAGGAGACGAGGCCGGCCTTGAGGATCGGGATCTAAAGGTGTTTCATCTGCTAAGAGAGGATGCCGCATTTGTGGATGACGAAAAAATAGCCCAATCGCAGGTAAAAGAGATGGTTGACCGTTTCAAAGTTAATCCGCGTGCGTTTACGGTAATATTAATCGGTAAAGATGGAACAGAGAAATTGCGGCAGAATGTGCCGTTGTCAACCGAAGAACTATTTTCCGTGATTGATGCCATGCCTATGCGGCAGCGTGAAATGCAGGATGGTGGTTAATAAATTGCCAACTGGGGATGCTTTATATTTAGCACTGCGATAAATAGTGATAAATTCCCTTTTAATGCCTATCGTATAAAGTATGGCAAAAAAGGAATGCAGCAATAAAGCATAGCTGATGCTATTTATTATTTTATGAAAACAATTATCGTCGTTGATAATCCGAAAAACTGGCCGCTCCAAATTCCCGATGTAGAAATTGTTGCTTCCCGTTCGTACCTGGCGGATGAATATTACAGCAAACTCCGCAAAACCCGCGTTTTTAATTTGTGTCGCTCCTACAAATATCAAAGTACGGGATACTACGTTTCGCTGCTGGCCGAAGCACGTGGACATCGGCCATTGCCAAATGTGATGAGCATACAGGATTTAAAGTCGCAAACCATGGTGCGCTATGTTTCTGACGAGCTCGATGCTATTATTCAGAAACAATTGAAACCGATACAAGCGGATCATTTTACGTTGAGTATCTATTTTGGGCGAAATTTGGCAAAACGATATGAGCGGTTGAGCCAAAAATTGTTTGGGCAATTTCCGGCACCTTTACTACGCGCTCAGTTCATTCGTGTCAAAGAAAAATGGAGTTTAAATTCCATCAATCCTATCCCGGCCAGCGAAATTCCAGCTGATCACCGTCCTTTTGTAGCGGAAGTGGCGCAAGATTATTTTGAGCGCCGCCCTTTTTCAGCTAAGAAAAATGATACGGGCTTTGACCTGGCCATTTTGCAGAACCCGGAGGAGGCATTTCCACCGTCTGATTCGCGTGCCATCCAGAAATTTGTAAAAGCCGCCGAAAACTTGAACTTCAATGTTGAGCTCATCACGCGTGAGGATTATGGTCGGGTGGCAGAGTTCGATGCACTGTTCATTCGGGAGACCACCAGCGTAAATCATCATACCTACCGTTTTGCGCGGCGGGCCGCAGCCGAGGGGGTTATAGTAATGGATGATCCCGAATCGATTCTAAAATGCACCAATAAAGTGTACTTGGCTGAGCTGCTGGACAGAAACGGTATTGCAGCGCCGAAAACTATCATCGTCAACGATAAGAATGATTCTCGTATTTTAGACGACTTGGGTTTGCCGTGTATTCTAAAACAGCCCGACAGTTCATTTTCGCAAGGAGTGATGAAAGTTGAAAATGAAGAAGAACTACAAGCCGCGTTAAATAAACTATTATCGGCTTCCGATTTAATTATCGCTCAAAAGTATTTGCCCACCGATTATGACTGGCGGGTAGGCATATTAAACCGACAGCCCATTTATGTGTGCAAATACTATATGGCGCATAAGCATTGGCAAATTTATAAGCGCTCGAATACGGGCAAAACCTATTCGGGCAAGGCAGATAAAATGCCGGTGAGCGATGCACCGCAAAAAGTAGTTGAAACCGCGTTGAAAGCCGCCAATTTAATCGGTGAGGGGTTGTACGGGGTTGATTTAAAACAGGCCGGTGAAAAAGTGTATGTTATAGAAGTTAACGACAATCCAAGCATTGATGCCGGCGTAGAAGATGAGGTGTTAAAAGATGAGCTTTACGCTGTAATCATGAAGGAATTTCTGCGACGGGTTGAGTTGAAGAAAAATCCGCAGGCTGCCAAGAGTGGGTAACTGCAAAAGAGAATGGACGGGTGATGAGTGATATTGAAGAATTTAAAGCTGAAGAGCCGCGCAGGCTGCAGCTTTTTGAAGCGACTGGGGTGGAGCTGGAATACATGATCGTTGACCGAGAAACCTGCAACGTTCGCCCCATTGCCGATTCACTGATTTATGATGCGATTGGCACATATGAAAGTGAAGTTGAAAAGGGCCGCATTTCTTGGTCAAATGAGCTGGCGCTGCACGTTATTGAGCTTAAAACGAATGGGCCAGCGCGAGATATTTCAACCTTACACGAAGATTTTCAGCAGCAGGTGGCAGAAATTAACGCCCTGCTAGAGACCCATAACGCCCGGCTTATGCCTACAGCCATGCACCCGTGGATGAATTCCGATCGGGAGATGAAGCTCTGGCCTCACGAGTACAATCCAGTTTATGAGGCCTACAACCGTATATTCGACTGTCGTGGCCATGGGTGGGCAAATGTGCAAAGCACACACATCAACCTGCCATTTGCTGATGACGAAGAATTTGAAAAACTCCATGCCGCGGTGCGTATTCTGCTTCCAATATTGCCCGGCATTGCCGCCAGCTCACCCATAGCAGATTTAAAACGCACCAATTTTGCAGATTATCGGCTTGAAGCCTATCGAACCAATTCGCAACGCGTACCTTCTGTTACGGGACATATCATCCCCGAAGCGGTGTTTAGCGAGCGCGAATACAGTGAGTACATTTTTGAGCGTATGTACCGTGATATTGCTCCACTTGATACGGAAGGTTTGTTGCAGGAAGAGTGGCTGAACTCCCGTGGAGCCATTCCCCGGTTCGATCGTGGGAGCATCGAAATTCGCGTGCTCGATATTCAGGAGTGCCCGCTGGCAGATATGGCTGTTGTACGCATTATTGTTGATACGATTAAAGCGTTGGTTGATGAACGATGGGCGCCCATTGCCAGCCAGAAATCATGGAGCGAAATTACGCTAAAAGAAATGCTGCTTTCAGTGATGAGGGAGGGCGAAGAGGCGCTAATTCATTCAGAAGAATACACGAATTTGTTCGGTTTAACAACTACTGAGCCCATATCGACCGGCCGGCTCTGGCGCCATATTTTTGATCAATTATACGGAAGGGATGCCATTGATTCTGACCCGGTTTTGCAATGTCTTGATCAGCTTATTAAAGCTGGGACACTTTCTCATCGAATTTTGAAAGCACTTCCCAACGATTGGGAAAAAGAGGATGTTCAGGCAGTATACCACGAGCTTTGTGATTGCCTAGATGACGGCCGTTTATTCCAAGCAGAAGTCAAAAAATAATGCGTAGCCGCTTCCCGCTAGTTCAATACCGGTAGCGCCAAAGTGATCCGCTTGTTTGCCATTTACCTCTAACCGGCTGCGAATCCACTGCGGCTTTTGGTGTTTTTTGGTCTGCAGCGAATTGCAAATATGTTCCTTAAAAGCCGAAGGTAAAAACCATATCCCACGACCATATACCTTTCACGGAAGACTCTTCGAAAATTTAATTAGGATCCGGATGGCCAGCAAAGTTGAGTACGTCTTTGGAG
>NNSL01000364.1 GCA_003123965.1 Balneolaceae bacterium SMO_bin1 | reverse complement strand
CTGCTCCAAATGATGGATATTGAGCAACCCAACCAGATGAGCGGCAAATCACTGCTGGCAATTGACAACGACTAGCCTTATTAAGAACAGCTACCTTCCTATCCTCACTTCGCACATAATTTACTTCTCAAATCGACTTCCTTTCGTTTGCATTTGCCTGATGCCAATACTACTTTCGATGCAGGTTGCATGAACTAAAAATGCATCTCACTCGTTATATCGAGTGAAAGCTATTTAACAACTAAGATTGATACACCTATGGAGGGTAATTTTTCAAGCAAGGTTCGTGATGTTATTCAGTTCAGCCGCGAAGAAGCACTGCGGCTCGGCCACGATTACATCGGAACCGAACATTTAATTCTGGGCATTGTTCGCCTGGGCGAAGGCGTAGCTATCAAGATTCTGAAGAATCTGAACTGCGACCTCTACAAGCTTAAGAAAACGGTAGAAGATACCGTGCGCGGAACCGGTGGGTCTGTTACCGTCGGAAATATTCCGCTTACCAAACAAGCTGAAAAAGTGCTGCGCATCACCTATCTCGAAGCTAAATTATATAAGAGCGATACCATCGGTACTGAGCATCTGCTTCTTTCCCTGCTCCGTGATGATGAGAATATTGCAGCTCAAATTCTGCAGCAGTTCAATGTTTCATACGATGCTGTTCGCGAAGAGCTTGACCTGATCATTTCAGGTAAATCAACCGATAAAGACGATACCAGTGATGCGCGCTCCATTTCTGCGAGCCTTTCGTCATCCTCCAAAGGTGGTTCTAAGTCATCCGGCAGCTCCAGAGAAAAGAAAATGGAAAAATCAAAAACACCCGTACTCGATAACTTTGGCCGCGACTTAACGCAGCTGGCCGAAGAAGAAAAGCTTGACCCTATTATTGGTCGCGAAGAAGAGATTGAACGTGTTGCGCAGGTTTTAAGCCGGCGTAAAAAGAATAATCCCGTACTTATTGGTGAACCGGGGGTTGGTAAAACGGCCATTGCCGAAGGATTGGCTTCTCGCATTAACGAGCGCAAAGTTTCGCGCGTACTCTACGGCAAACGCGTAATTGCGCTTGATTTGGCCGCTTTAGTTGCCGGCACAAAATATCGCGGTCAGTTTGAGGAACGCATCAAGGCGGTAATGAATGAACTTGAGAAAACCGATGACGTCATCCTGTTCATTGATGAGCTGCATACCATTGTCGGCGCCGGTGGGGCCAGCGGTTCGCTCGATGCATCCAACATGCTTAAGCCCGCCCTGGCCCGCGGCGAAGTGCAGGCCATTGGCGCCACCACGCTCAACGAGTATCGCCAGTATATTGAAAAAGACGGTGCGCTTGAGCGACGTTTCCAGAAAATTATGGTTGACCCCACGGATATGGAGGAAACCATCGAAATTCTGCAGCAAATTAAAGGCAAGTACGAGAAGCACCACAGCGTGCGCTACTCTGATGCTGCTATTAAGGAGTGCGTAACCTTGACCGACCGCTACGTCACCGATCACTTCTTACCCGATAAGGCTATTGATGCACTTGATGAAGCCGGGGCACGCGTGCATTTGTCGAATATTACGGTTCCGCAGAGTATTATTGACCTTGAAGAAGAGATTGAGCAAACCGGCAATGAGAAAAACGCGATGGTAAAAAAGCAGCGGTTTGAAGAAGCGGCCCGCCTGCGCGATAAAGAAAAACGGCTCACCCAAGAGCTCGAAAAAGAGCAAGAAGAATGGGAAAAAGAATCGGAAGACATTGTTTACGATGTTGACGAAGAGGACGTAGCATCCGTTGTGGCGATGATGAGCGGCGTGCCGGTATCAAAGGTAAGCCAGAGCGAAAGCAAGAAGCTGCTCAACATGAAAGAGGAGCTGAAGAAGCAGATTGTTGGCCAGGACGAGGCCATCGTGAAGCTGACGAAAGCGATTCAGCGTACGCGAGCAGGACTCAAAGATCCCACCCGCCCTATCGGTTCGTTCATCTTTTTAGGACCAACCGGCGTAGGTAAAACGGAGACGGCGAAAGTACTTTCAGAGTTTCTGTTTGATAAAGAAGACTCGCTTATTCGCATTGACATGAGTGAATATATGGAGAAGTTCTCCGTGTCGCGTTTGGTTGGTGCGCCTCCGGGCTATGTTGGATATGAGGAAGGCGGTATGCTCACCGAGAAGGTACGCCGCAAACCTTATTCGGTTGTACTGCTCGATGAAATCGAAAAGGCACACCCGGATGTATTCAACATTTTGCTGCAAGTGCTCGATGACGGTATCCTTACCGACAGTCTCGGCCGCAAGGTTGATTTCCGTAATACCATCATTATTATGACATCCAACATTGGTGCGCGTGATATTCGCAACCTCGGCAAAGGGATCGGCTTTTCTGCTGATGATAACGCCTTTGATTATGAAAATATGAAATCGACCATTCAGGATGCACTCAAAAAAGTGTTCAACCCTGAGTTCCTGAACCGTATAGATGATGTGATCACCTTCCATCCACTGGAGCGCGACGATATATTCGAAATCATCGACCTGCTCTCGGACGAACTTTTCGAGCGCATACACAAGCTTGGATACGATGTGGAGGTTACCAAAGGGGCCAAAGAGTTCATCACCGATAAAGGATTTGATCCCAAATACGGTGCGCGTCCGCTGAAACGGGCCATCCAGAAATACGTGGAAGATCCGCTGGCCGAAGAGATTCTCAATGAGGATCATCCCGAAGGCTCTACCATTCGTATTAAAATGAACAAATCACGCGACGGACTTGCATTTGCCTGGGAAGATCCCACCGACGAAAGTGAGGACACTTCATCTTCGGATAAAGATTCAAACACTGAAAGCGAAGAATCAAAATCTGAAGCCAAGGCATAAAAACAGTCTACCATAACTAATTCAAAGAAAGGCCTCTTACCCGAGGCCTTTTTTATTGCCTAAACTTTTTTTTAACCAATTCTCAACCACCGGCAAAACGCAAATTTGTTGATAGAATTGGTGCTTCGATGATTGCATAATTTCTGTACCTTTAGCCCCATGAAAAACGATAACAGCGACATCTTTTTTTCTGTCATCATTCCCGTGTACAATCGGCCGGATGAAGTCCGCGAGTTGCTTCAAAGCCTCACAGAACAAACGTATCGCAATTTCGAGGTGGTCATTATCGAAGACGGCTCCTCGGACTCATGTGAATCAGTAGTTGATAACTTTCATAATGAACTGGACATTACTTACCACTACAAAGAAAACTCCGGGCAGGGGTTTAGCCGCAATGTGGGCTTTGAGATTGCGAACGGCGACTATTTTATCATTTTTGATTCCGACTGTCTGATCCCCCCGCACTATTTTAAAACGGTAAATAAGCGCCTCAAAACCGACTGGCTTGATGCTTACGGCGGACCCGATCGGGCACATAAGTCATTTACGCCGCTGCAAAAAGCCATCAGCTATTCCATGACCTCCCCCTTTACCACGGGCGGTATTCGCGGCAATGAGCAGCACTCAGGCACCTTTCACCCGCGCAGTTTTAACATGGGTATTTCGCGCGAAGTATTTGAAGAAACCGGCGGATTTAAAATCACCCGCATGGGCGAAGACATCGAATTCAGCATTCGCATAATCCGGAACGGCTTTAAACCGGCTTGATCCCCGATGCCTACGTGTACCACAAGCGGCGCACCAGCCTGAAGGATTTTTATAACCAGCTGCATTTTTTTGGACGGGCGCGCGTAAACATCAGCCGATTTTACCCGGATGAAATTAAATTCATACACGTGTTGCCATCCCTTTTTGCAATAGGGGTCGTATTCTGGTGCACCCTGCCCTTTTGGAATTTGCCGCTGTTTACCATCACCGGAATAGCCGGGGCCGCACTCTTGCTGGTGATCGGTGCACACGCCACGTGGGAAAATAAAAATATTGGGGTTGGCGTATTGAGTATTATCACCTCTGTAATACAGCTTTTTGCCTATGGAGTGGGATTTTTGAGCGAATACACGCGTGGCAATTAATCAAAAAATCATGCGTTTTGAAATTGATTAGAGAATCTACAACTCTTATATTTGACATCTTTCTGAAAAAGGAAAGACAATTGATTCGCTTTTTGCTTATTGATACGGGGAGTGGCGCAGTCCGGTAGCGCATTCGCTTTGGGAGCGAAGGGTCGCAGGTTCAAATCCTGTCTCCCCGACTTTTGAAATTTTGGATGTAACATGTTGCGTTTTACATACGGGCAATATGTATTGAATGGTTGAAGGTTCAATTCAACAAAAATTGCACATTCAAAATAGATAGGCGCCCGTAGCTCAACTGGATAGAGCAACGCCCTTCTAAGGCGTAGGTTACAGGTTCGACTCCTGTCGGGCGTGCTTAGTACATTGTTGATTCTAAAACGGCGACATGGCCGAGTGGTCAGGCAGAGGTCTGCAAAACCTCCTACGGCGGTTCGAATCCGCCTGTCGCCTCATCGTTTACATGTTGATATTATGCCGCGTTCGTCTAGGGGTTTAGGACGCTGCCCTTTCACGGCAGTAACACGGGTTCGAATCCCGTACGCGGTACTGACACGGAGCCTGTAGCTCAGTTGGTTAGAGCGCTAGGTTGTGGCCCTGGAGGCCGTGGGTTCGAATCCCATCAGGCTCCCTTTTACATACTGACTGACATGCCGCGTTCGTCTAGGGGTTTAGGACGCTGCCCTTTCACGGCAGTAACACGGGTTCGAATCCCGTACGCGGTACTCACTTAAAGCCTTCGGAAAATTCCGGAGGCTTTTTTATTTGCGTCCTACCGCGTAAATACCCGTCCCCTTTTCATTTTTATCGCTCATATCCAGCTTCATCAGCACAAGCCCCAGCGGCAGCGTAAAAACATACCAGAGTGCCATAATGGGCAGCGCCCACAGTTTTATGGCGTTCATCCACAGCATGGGATATTTAATGAGCAGCTGCCACGCAAGATGGCCTTTGGGCCCGTATGTGTATGCTACTTCAACAGGCGTGAGACCCGCCTGCTCCATTTTTTCGGTGATATCCTGCCTGGAGTAGCCCGTACGCGCGTGCTCGTCCACAAAGCTTTCTTCCTCACCGGCATCTTCTTCTGAGTAAATTGAGGGCGAATGCATGATAAAATAGCCGCCTTCTTTCAGACTTTGCTGAATATTTTCCATCACCTGCACGTCTTCGGTTATATGCTCCAGCACATCCACGCAAATAGCCATATCAAAAGCCGAGCCTTCCTTGAAATTCAGTAAATCGGCCTGCGCAAAAGTGATGCGATTATTCTTGATTTGATTGGCAAAATAGTGCCGGCAATCGGCCAGGTAATCTTTTTTCACGTCCACGGCTGACACCTGCACTTTATTAAATTGCTTAAGGATGAACCTGTCATACTGACCAAATCCACAGCCGGCATCGAGCAGGGTCCACTGCTGTTTTTGTTCAAGAGGCGCTCCGTATTTTTTCAGGAGTGCGCGAATGTACCAGCTGCGAAGAAAAAACAGATCAAGCAGCTTGTAGAACAGCGTTCGCAGCAATTGGTTGTCACGGATGATGGAGGCGAACCGATCTTTAACCGGATCGTAGGCAATGCGGCTCATGCAGATATGCTATATTTTATCTTGAATATTCGGTTTGTTTTCGTATTTCCGATCTTTGTAGAAAAGTTCACCCAAAAAGCCGATGGAAAAGAACTGGGCACCCAGCACCATCAGCATAACGCCAAGCAACAACAGCGGACGATCGCCCAGCGGCTGTCCGAAAAAAAGCTTTTCAACGGCCAGGTAAGCGTTAATCAGCCCACCGAGCACCAAAAATATAAAGCCGATAGTGCCGAAAAAATGCATGGGACGCTGCTGGTATTTGCTCACAAAAAGCAGGGTGATTAAATCGAGGAAGCCGTTCATAAAACGCGAAATGCCAAATTTGGTTGCCCCGTGCTTGCGTGGGCGGTGATTCACCACCTGTTCCCCTATGGCATCGTATCCCTGCCACTTGGCCAGCAGCGGAATGTAACGGTGCCGCTCGCCGTATAGCTGAATATGTTCGATCACTTCGCGCTTGTATACTTTAAGCCCGCAGTTAAAATCGTGCAGATCAATTTTGGTGAGGCTGGCCGTAACTTTGTTGAAAAATTTTGACGGAATGGTTTTTGATATGGGATCGTGTCGCTCTTTTTTCCAGCCGCTTATCAAATCGTAGCCGTTCTGCAGCTTTTCAATCATTGCCGGTATCTCGGCAGGGTCGTCCTGGAGATCGGCATCGAGCGTGGCAATATAACGGCCCTCCGCTTCATCAAAACCTGCCTGCAGTGCGGTGCTTTTACCATAATTTCTTAAAAATTGAATTCCCCTAATCGTTGATTTGTCCTTGGAAAGAGCTTCAATCTGCTCCCAAGAGCCGTCGTCTGAGCCGTCATCAACAAAGATGACCTCATAGGAAAATGTTGCCTGCAGTGCTTCTTCTATTTGGCGGGTCAGCTCCTTGATGGATTCTACCTCGTTGTACAAAGGAACTACCACGCTCACTTGTGGATATGCATTGTCGGAATTGTGGGCTGCCAATTTTTTAATTTCTTTAAATGGTTAGATAAAAAGATGCAGAAAACGTATAATACGCGATAAAGATACACTTTTAGCAAGGCTATGAAAAAACTTTATTACAGCATTGGTGAGGTCAGCGATATTACGGGCATAGAACCGCACGTACTGCGGTACTGGGAATCGGTTTTTAACGACCTGGCACCCAAAAAAATAATGCCGGCAACCGGGTGTACAAAGAAAATGACATTAAGTTAATTGTGCGCCTTAAAAAGCTCATTAAGGATAAAAAGTACAGTACAAAAGGCGCCAAACAAGTACTTGAAAATGAGGGAAGCGTGCGTACCGACAGTCCGGATATTCCCGTTGAATTAAAAAAAGATCTGCAGGAAATTCGGCTTTTCCTCAACAAAATGCTGGAGAAGCTTTAATAACATTTTATGGATTTATCCCACACTACCTTTGGCTCGTTCAACTTATACACGATTGAAACCGGCCGATTCCGGCTCGACGGCGGTGCCATGTTTGGCGTAGTTCCCAAAACACTATGGTCGCGCCATATTGATGTTGACGATAAGAACCGCATTCTCATGGCCATGCGCTGCCTGCTGATTGAATCGCAGCAAACGGGCAAAGTTTACCTGGTTGATAACGGGACCGGCACCAAATTCAACGAAAAGATGTCGAACATTTATGATATCGATCACCAGCACAGCAGCTTGCTGTCTTCGCTCAATCAGCACGGTTTTTCGCCTGAGGATATTACTGATATCATTTTTACGCATCTGCACTTCGATCACTGCGGGGGCACCACCTATTTTGATGACAACGGTGATCTCTCGCACCGCTTTACCAATGCCACGTACCACATAACCGAAACGCAGCTGGAAACGGCGACCGATCCCAATGCGCGTGAGAAAGCCAGCTTTCTGCGTGATAATATTGACCCATTAAAAAACAGTGATCGGCTTCACCTGGTCGAGGATAATCACCAGTATGAAGAAGGGTTTTCGGCATTGCCGGTGTACGGCCACACCAAAGGGCAACAGCTGCCCAAGATTGAGCAGAATGGACAAACAATTGTATACGGGGGCGATCTCATTCCAACCCACGTACATGTACCCCTGCCCTGGGTAATGGCTTACGATATGTATCCGGTTCAAACGCTGCAGGAAAAAAGCGACTTTTTGGAAAAAGCCGCTGAAAACAATTGGTATATATATCTCGAGCATGACGCAGAAGAAGAATGTATTACAATCAAAAAAGAAGATCATAAATACAGCGTGGGTGATACATTAACCTTGAACTCTATATAAGCCCATAAATTCACGCTTCCTTTTCAACCCGATTTAACCAAAGCTCCGTCACTAAATGAAATTCAAATTTACCCTACTCATTTTTTTATTGCTGGGATGCACCATTGCCGCATCAGCCCAGTCTCTGAATAACATTGAAGATATTGACGTAGATAATCTCACCGAGCAGCAAATTCGGCAAATTAGCGAAGAAGCCCGAGACCGCGGCCTAACGCCCAACCAGGTGGCCGAGCTTGCGGTACAGCGCGGAATGCCAAGCTCGGAGGCCATGCAGCTGCGTAACCGCATCAACCAGGTACGTTCGTCGGGGCAAGACGGAGACACCACAAACCAAAACGGCCGCATGCGCTATATTGAACCCGATACCACCCGCGCCAATTTCTTTGATGGCTTTTTTGGAGCTGATTCAACGCGCGACTCTCTCTTATTCTACCAGTCTATAGAGCTTCTTAAATACCAAACTCGTCAAGATTCTATTGCACTGGAGCGCCAAAAATTGCGCGACCGGATTTTTGGCTACAGTTTGTTCTCCAAAGAAACCGCTCCATTTGAACCGTCACTCAATATTCCGACCCCAACCAATTATCAGCTTGCTGCCGGCGACCAGCTTATTATTGATCTCTATGGGGCTGCGCAGGAAACCTTTGAACTCACTATATCACCCGACGGCAACGTCAATATCCCCAATGTAGGGCCCATTTTTGTTAGCGGCCTCACTATTGAAGACGCCAAAGAACGGCTGCGCCAAGAGCTTGCAGCCAACGGCTACGCCGGCCTGAGAGCCAATAATGAAGGCGCCCAAAATATTTCAATGCAGCTAAGCCTGGGACAAATACGCAGCATAAAAGTATCTGTAATAGGTGAAGCCACACAACCGGGCACCTATACCTACCCTCGCTGGCCACAGTTTTCAATGCTCTGTATTCAGCCGGAGGACCAACCGTAACAGGGAGCTTCAGGAAGATAGACATCATCCGCGGGGATTCGGTTATTCGCACTTTTGACCTGTATGATTTGCTCATTAATGGCGACCAAACCGACAATATCCGGCTCAACGATCAGGATATCATTAAAATAAATCCGTATCTGAATCGCGTAGAGATTGAAGGCGAAGTAAAGCGGCCCGGTATCTACGAAACGCGCGATCCGGAAACGCTGGAAGATCTTCTTACTTTTGCGGGTGAATTTACGGGCGATGCCTACCAAGACCGTATCAAAATCATCGGAAGCACCAACCGACAACGGCGCATTAATGATGTAGCGCGTGAAAACTTTGATGAATTCAGTTTGCGCAATGGTGATTACGTTAACGTGGATGAGGTGCTGGATCGCTT
>NNSL01000253.1 GCA_003123965.1 Balneolaceae bacterium SMO_bin1 | reverse complement strand
TTTAATCGCCCATACAAATTCCGATGTCGCGGGCGGTTTGCAGCGTGTCGCTGTCCAGTGGAACGGCCTTCATTTTATTGGCCGTATCGCTGATCGGAATAGTGGTAATTTCATTATTCCGCAGCGTTACCAGCTGGTTAAAATCGCCGTTTTGTACGCAGCGTATTGCGGCGGCCCCAAATCGCAGCGAAATAAGCCGATCAAAGGTTGAAGGCGTTCCGCCCCGCTGCAGGTGACCGAGCACAACCGAACGGGATTCCTTGCCGGTACGTTCGCTTAACTCTTCTGCTACCTGCTCGGCAATGCCGCCCAGGCGCACTTCCCGCCCTACTTCCTTGCCTGGTAACCATTTCGCCTTCTTCCTCTTTGGCACCTTCGGCCACAACAATCATGGTATAATGGCGCCCCTTTTCCTCGCGTTCCTTGATTTTTTCCACGATAGAATCGTAGCTGAACGGAATTTCGGGAATCAGAATAACGTCGACCGAAGAGCTGAGACCGGAATGAAGCGCAATCCAGCCGGCATAACGGCCCATCACTTCAACCACCATTAATCGGTGGTGGGCTTCGGCGGTGGTGGTAATTTTATCAAGCGCCTCAGTAGCGGTGGTCACAGCCGTATCGAATCCCAGGCTCACATCACAACCATAAATATCATTGTCTATGGTTTTGGGAATACCTACCACGTTTAGCCCTTTTTAACCAATTTGTGGGCAATGCGCATAGATCCATCGCCGCCGATTGCTACCAGCGCATCGATGCCGTGCTCATCAAAGGTTTCAAGCAGTTGATCGGATACATCGTGCGTCTTTAGCTCGCCGTCTTCATCTTTGTATGGCATTTCAAACGGGTTGCCACGGTTGGCCGTACCCAGTATGGTACCGCCCTGAAACGTGATACCGCGTACTGAACGTGGATACAGCTGCACGAACGGATCATCCGTGAATATGGAACCGTAGCCGTTACGAATGCCGTACACTTCCCAGCCACGTTTTAAGGCTGCAAGCGTAGCTGCACGGATAGCCGCATTAAGGCCGGGTGCGTCGCCACCGCCGGTGTTTATCGCTATTTTCATGTTTATTCGGCCTCCAGCGCTACTCCTTGCATGCGAAATATTTCTTCGGCCTCATCGGCACCCAGACCAGCACGAAGTACGCGCGGTATTTCTTCGGTCATATCAATAATTGATGTTTCACGGGCCGGCAGGTCTTGCTGGTTGTCCACAATAACATCGGCTGATTTCTCAAATTCGCGCAAGAAGGGCTCGCGATCAAATTTCTCGAGATCACCATTATTCATGCTTGGCTTTTTGGCCGTAATGGCCAGCATAGGATTTCCTAATTCTGCTACTAGTTCTTCACAAATGGGATAGTCGGGCACGCGAATGCCAACCGTTTTCTTTTTGGGATGCACCAGCAGTTTGGGTACTTCTTTAGTTGCTGGCAGAATAAGCGTATACGGGCCGGGAATCAGTCGTTTTATAAGCTTAAAATTACTGTCGCTGATGTGCGCAAATTTAGCTATGCCCGATAGTGAATCGCAAAGAATGGAAAGATGGTCGTCACTGTCAAGTTTCCGAATTTCACGGATTCGTTCAATGCCTTTTTTGTTTTTATAATCACAGGCCAGCGCGTACTGGCTGTCGGTGGGTAGCAAAACAACGGCTCCGTCGCGAACCTTGTCTGCTAACTCAAAAATTCGTTTGGCGTGGGGTGTTTCGGGATGCAATTTTATGCGCTCAGCCATAAATAAACCTCGTTTTAAGATTGACGGATATAATTTTCTATTCTAATGGATTTTGGGAACCTTTGTTCAAGGAATGATTTAATAATCTTTCATGTATCAGTAACACTTCTAAACAACCAAAAATTTTATTAATTAGTAAACCTTTTATTGACTTCAATCATTTTATCTAGAACGAATAATTTTCAACCAAATTTATTATTCATATGAAAACTTCAGTAAAGGCACACTGGCTCGGCCACTCCGCTTTTCACCTGGAAACACCCGAAGGCAAACATATTCTTATTGACCCTTTCCTCAAAGATAATCCTACAACACCCGAGAACTTAAAAGAACCCGAAGAGGTTGACTATATTCTGCTTACGCACGGGCATGAAGACCACGTAGGCGATACGCTCGAAATTGCCGACCGCACTGGCTGCACCGTTGCCGCACCGGTTGAACTTTCACGACTTTTAGTAGGCAAGCACGGGCTCGAGGAGGATCAAGCCATTGAATTTAATAAAGGCGGCACCATCGATTTTGATGAATTTTCCGTTACCATGGTCTCAGCCAATCACAGTTCGTCTTTTCAGGGTGATTACGCAGGCGAACCCGCGGGGCTTATTCTATCTTTCGAAGATGATCTGGGCATCTATCACATGGGCGACACTAACATTTTTACCGACCTCGAACTTTATGGTGACCTCTACCGGCCGCACGTAGCACTGGTTCCAATGGGTGATCATTATACCATGGGCCCCGAAGAAGCTGCCCATGCCGTTGATATGGTTCGGCCTAAAGTGGCTATACCCATCCATTACGGCACCATGCCTGTACTTTCCGGCGATCCCGAAGAATTTAAGCACTTTGTTGAAGAACGAACAAGTGCCAAAGCGCTGATTCCTGAACCGGGAGAAAATTTCCTCGAATAATCAGCAGAACTACTTTTTTCATCTTCAACCCGTATCATCCCGTGTGATACGGGTTTTTCTTTTGATATCATTATTGTGTTAACAAAATGTTACGCCAGCGTTAAAAAATATAGGCTATCTCCCAATCTCACTTTTTTATTATATTTTCAGGTAACACTAATCGCTCTCATAAATATATGCCGTGTCAAACCATTCGCCCCAAGAAGTTGCCCTTTGGCTCATTAATGAAATTAAACGCAAAGGGACTCTGGAACATACAACCGCCGCTCATAAAATTGAGGAAATTTTTGAGGGGTCTTTCATTGGCTTAACCAAAAAAGGAAATAAAACCATAGCCAAAAATGTGCTCCGTCATTTCCGCGGGCTTAAAAGCGATGCCATAAAATGGAATGTAGGTCAACAGGCATGGACCTTCAGCAGCAATGGCGAAAACGGAGAACATCAACAGGTTGGCAGTACAATTCCCACTGCAGTTAAGGCTCAGCAAATTCCGGATGGAGCACCTATCGACCACCCTTCGCTGTATCTGAACCGAGAGCTGGGTTGGATTGACTTTAACTGGCGCGTGCTTTTTCAGGCCATGGACCCACGCAACCCGCTGCTCGAACGTGTACGTTTTATTGCCATTACAGCCAGCAACTTAGATGAATTTATTCAGAAGCGCGTTGGCGGACTTAAGCGCCAGGAGGCGGCCGGCGTGCACGATTTGAGTCCCGATGGACGAACACCAGAGTCGCAGGTTAAAATTGTACTGCGGGAAGCTGAACGCATGCAGCAGCGCATCAGCAAAATATGGAATAATGACATTTGTCCAGAACTGCAGCAAAAAGCTTCGGTTAAAATTAGCTATTATGATGAACTGAATGCCGATCAACGGGAACGGCTTAACGACTATTTTCTGGATCACATTTATCCCACCCTTACCCCGCTGGCTGTTGATCCTGGCCATCCATTTCCATTTATATCGAACCTCAGCCTTTCACTGGCGGTAAAACTCAAACGGCCTAACCGTGATGCTTTTAACTTTGCCCGGGTTAAAGTGCCTTCCAACCAGCCGCGTTGGCTTACGCTAAAAAGTGAAGAATACGCTTACTTATATGTGCCGGTTGAAGAAGTAATACGCCAGAATATCCATCGGTTATTTCCCGGTATGCATATTGACAGCGTGTGCGTATTTCGAATCACCCGCAATGCCGATATACGGCGCAATGAAGAAGAAGCTGAAGACCTGCTTTCCATGATGTCGGAGGAGCTGCGCGAACGACGCTTTGCCGAAGTTGTGCGTCTGGAGATTGAAGAAGACGTAGACCCTGAAGTGCTTAAGCTGCTGAAAAATGAACTCCAGCTGCACGAAGAGCGTCACGATATTATTTTCCAAAAAGGACTGCTTGACCTCGCGGCCTGCTTTAAATTAGCTGAAATCAACATCCCAAACCTGCACTTTGAGCAATGGAAGCCGGTTATTCCGAAGCCCCTTTACCATGAGGGCGAAACTGAGGAAGAACAAACCATTTTCGACATCATCAAAAAAGGCGACATTATGGTGCATCACCCGTATGAATCTTTTTCGCACAGCGTGCGCCGCCTTATTGAAGAAGCAGCCGACGATCCCGACGTGCTGGCGATAAAGCAAACGCTTTATCGCACCTCCGATGATTCACCTATTGTAAAAGCGTTGGTACGAGCAGCCGAGAGGGGAAAACAGGTAGCCGTACTGGTAGAAGTAAAAGCCCGCTTTGATGAAGCCAGCAATATAGAATGGGGCAAAATGCTGGAGGATGCCGGCGTACATGTCGCTTATGGGCTTGTAGGCCTTAAAACCCACGCCAAAGTTGCTCTTATTGTAAGACGCGAAGGCGATAAGCACGTAACATACTGCCACATTGGAACCGGCAATTATCACATACATACCGCTGAAATTTATACCGATTTGGGTCTGCTTACCAACGATCCCGATCTGGGATATGATGTAACCAACCTGTTTCATTATTTAACCGGTTACGCCCCCGACCAAGAGTACCGCAAACTGCTTGTTGCGCCGCGCTACCTGCGGCAGTCGTTTTATGAATTAATTGACGGTGAAATAGAGGCAGCCCAAAATGGCAACGACGCACGCATTATTGCCAAGATGAATGCGCTTGATGACGTCGACATCATACAGCGTTTATACGAAGCTTCGCAGGCTGGCGTCACCGTTGATTTAATTGTGCGCGGCCACTGCCGACTACGTCCCCAGCTGCAGAATTACAGTGAAAACATTACGGTAATTAGCATTATTGGCCAGTTTTTAGAGCACGATCGCATTTATTATTTCGAGAATTGTGGTGACCCTACTATATATATGGGCAGTGCCGATTGGCGCTCTCGCAATATGGACGAACGCGTGGAGGCAGTTGTGCCCATCACCCTGCCAGCACTTAAAAAGAGACTTATAGCCGTGCTTAAAAAAGGGTTGCGCGACAATCGCCTGGCTTGGGACATGCATTCAGATGGCAGCTACACGCAACGCAGGCCAGCTGAAGGACAGAAAGAGCGCAACTTTCATCTGCAGATGATGAAAAACGCTCGAAAGCGGGCTTTCAGCTAAATATCGTTCGGGCGTATCCTAGGTAACTGCTAACCGCTGGTTTCGTACTTCTGCTATACATACGCCTTTAGCAGTAGAAAAATCATCACTCCGGTAACCGAAACGTACATCCAAATCGGCAGCGTAAACTTCGAAATCTTGCGATGCAGTTTAATTTTACCTGCAAACGCTAAGTAAAAACTGGTCAGAACCATCGGAACAACCAAGGCCGAAAGAATAATGTGTGAGATAAGGACGAAGAAATAAAACGGTCGGATAAGCCCCTGCCCCGGAAATGGAGTGTGCCCATGGAAATTGTGATAAATAACGTAGCTTATCAGGAAGAGCGAAGAGGTAAAAAAGGCCGTTAAGTTAAAGCGCATGTGATTTATATATTCCTTGCGCAAAATGGCACGATACCCTAAAGCCAGTAAAACAGCACTGGCGCTATTAAGCAAAGCATTTAGAGCAGGCAAACTGTTAATTAGATTAGAGCTATAATCGCTGCCTCCTTTATAATATATAAGCCATATCAAAAACAAGAATGCCACGGTACTAATTAATAGGATAACACCGATAGCTTTTGGCAGGCTTAATTCCTTTAGAAAATCGACAGTGAAATCGCTGGGTGATTCATTTGTCATTTGCATACGAATTCGAATTGGTTTTTGCGGCTAAAAATAACAAATAAATGCCTTATTCTCGCTCAAAATTTCAACTTTATTAGTCGCTGAAATCTGCACTACAATTCTTTGTAAGCCATAAAAGCAGTGAAAACTTAACTTTCAAGAAAAACTGAAATAAACGCAGAAATCATTAGGCATTTTTGTTAAATAGATTATATCTTAAGCTCTCTTTAAAACAGGCGTGTGAATCAGTAGACGGTCAACTCTATTTAGAATTATTTTAAATTCGAAAACTACATTTTATACAATTCTATAAGATAAAGATTTTCCATACCTTCTGACCGGCAACCCGAATGGCTTTCAAGGGGCCAGCACGCACAACAAAATTTTCGCGAAACATGGCGCAGATTTTTCCAAAAAAGGCAAACGAAATTCCAAGTAAAATTTTGCTTGGCTTAATCATTATTCTCACGGCCACGGTTGCAGGAGTTTGGTACTACTTCTCTCCTGAATACACCGATGTTGGCTATGCCCCCGAGCAACCGGTAGAATTCAGCCATAAGCAACATGCTGGCGAACTGGGGCTTGACTGCCAGTACTGCCACAGCAGTGTTGATGTCTCAAAACAAGCCAATATTCCGCCCACGGAAACCTGCATGAACTGCCATGGGCAAGTAGCTACTGACAGCGAAAAATTGGCCAAGGTTCGCGAAAGTTGGGAGAGCGGACAAGCTATTGAGTGGGTGCGTGTACACAACCTGCCGGATTACGCCTATTTTAATCACGCTATCCATGTAAATAAAGGTGTGGGTTGCGAAACCTGTCACGGTCGTATTGACCGCATGGAGGTTGTAGCTCAAAAAGAACCGTTAAGTATGAGCTGGTGCCTCGATTGTCATCGCAACCCAGAACAATATGTGCGCCCTGTTGAAGAAGTGACTACAATGGGATACAATGTAGAAAACCAGCAGGAGTTAGGACAAAAGTTGATATCAAAAAATAATATCCATCCGCCTACATACTGTCAGGCATGTCATTATTAATCACCTTTAGGGTTTTACTTAACGAATTTAGAATAACGGAATCGTATAGCGCATGAGCGAGGAAGCAAAAAACGAGACATACTGGAAAAGCCTGAACCAACTGGCTGAAAACGAAGAATACCAAAAATTCGTAGACCGCGAATTTCCCGAGAATGCAACCGAACTAAAGGATGGTTTTTCGCGGCGTACATTTCTGCGCATGATGGGGGCTTCTATAGCACTGGCTGGTTTTGCAGCCTGTCGCCGCCCGGTGCAGAAAATTTTACCGTATTCAAAGCAGCCTGAAGATGTTATACCCGGCATACCTAAGTTTTATGCTTCGGCTATGCCTTTCCAGGATGCACTTACGGGCCTTGTAATAGAGAATCACGAAGGCCGGCCGACAAAAATTGAAGGAAATGAGATGCATCCGGCCAGCCAAGGCAACTCAAGCAAGTTCAACCAAGCCGCTACGCTTGGCATGTACGACCCGGATCGCTCGCGACATGTACGTGAAAACGGGGAGCACTCTTCATACGCTTCTTTTGTATCATTTTGCACGCAACATTTTGGCGATACTGAGCGAAATATTGCATTCATTTCTGAAGCAAACTCTTCGCAAACTTACAATCGCCTTCGGGATGATGTGCTTAACCAGTTCCCGAATGCCCAATGGGTAACTTATGAACCATTTGGCGAAGAAAACGCCCTCGAAGGCGCCAATATAGCTTTTGGTGAGCGCCTGCGAACAGTAAATCATTTTGATGAAGCCAACGTTATTCTCTCGCTTGATGATGATTTTCTGAACCCCGCTGCTCATAAAAACAGTGTGCAAAACACTAAAGAGTTCACAGAGGGCCGCAGCGTTGAAACCAATGAAGAGGAAATCAACCGACTGTACTCCGTTGAAAGCACATTCACGATTACCGGCTCCAACGCCGATAATCGCCTGCGGGTAAAATCAAGCGAAATCGGCCTGTTCATTCAGGCGCTGGCAGCACAACTTGGGGTGTCAGGCTTTTCATCAGATTCTTCAAACAAATTTTCCGATCACCAGTGGATTCAAGTACTGGCTGAAGATCTGCAAAACAATACCGGTAGTTCAGTTGTTACAATCGGAGGCGAACATGCTCCGGAATTACATGCTGCGGTTGCAGCAATAAACAGTGCCCTAAATAATGTGGGTACAACCGTCAGCTATCATCAGGTACCATATATTCAGGACCAAGATAACCGCGAAGCATTCTCTAATGTTATTGATGCGCTGAATAATGAAGAAATTGATACTGTAGTTGTTGTAGGCGGCAATCCCGCCTTTAATGCTCCGGCTGATTACAACATTACTGAGGCCCTGGCCAATGCCGAGCATGTTATTCATCTTTCAGATTATTACGATGAAACCTCCCAAATTGCAAGCTGGCACGTAAACCGTGCGCACTTTTTGGAGGCCTGGGGTGATGGTTATTCATACACCGGGGCTAGCTCAATCATTCAGCCGCAAATTGAACCGCTGTACGACGGTAAAAGCGAAATTGAATTCTTAAATACGATTCTTACCGGTCAGGATACCAATGGATATCAGCTGGTACAGCAAACCTGGCAGCAGCAGATAAGCGGCAATTTCCAGAATCGCTGGGAACAAATTTTGCACGATGGTATCGCAACCGAAGGCAATTTCCCTGAAGTTTCGCCATCGGTGCAGGGTGATGTGGCAAACCTGTTGCAGGAATCGCTCCCTTCAAGCGAAGAGGGCAATGTTGAGCTGGTAATTCGCCCCGATTCCAAGCTTTTTGACGGGCGATATGCGAACAATGGCTGGCTGCAAGAGCTGCCCGATCCTATGACTAAGATTACATGGGACAACGTGGCACTTATGAGCCCTCAGACCGCCGAGAAATTTGGTATTGAGAAAGCAGGCCTTGGTGTTGCCAAAGTTGAAGTTATCACCCTGAATGTAGATGGGCGACAAGTTGATATGCCCGCGTGGGTGCAGCCTGGCCATGCCGATGACAGTATTACAATAACCGTCGGCTACGGGCGTGAAAAACTCGGAAAAGTAGCTAACAATGCCGGTACCGATACCTACCCGCTACGTACTTCCGATACGATGTTGTATGCAACGGATGTATCGGTGAGTAATACAGGCAACCTTTATGAAATTGCCTGTACGCAAGATCATGGCAGTATGGAAGGCCGCTCGATTTTGCGCCACGCTACGCTGCAAGAGTACAAAGACAATCCCGACTTTTCACAGTACGAGAGTGCCTACAACGCCAAGTTGCCCGGCCAAGCGCTGGCTGATGAAATGGGCTCGGATGACCCCATGACAATCTTTGACGCGATCAGCGAGAAGGATTATCCCGACTACCAGCCGCAATGGGGCATGACAATCGATTTAAATTCATGCATAGGCTGCGGCACTTGTACTATT
>NNSL01000408.1 GCA_003123965.1 Balneolaceae bacterium SMO_bin1 | reverse complement strand
GATATAATCATTAATAAGGTTTGTAAACCCACCCAACTGCCCGTAGAACCGAGGTGAAACCTTTCGGAGTGTAAGATCCAGAGTGTAGCTTTTTTCGGGCTGCAGGGCAGGATTCCCCTTTTCGAACTGAGCCGTGCCATGATGAACGCCATTACTAAATTGTTCATTAACGCCGGGCGGGCGCCACGCCGACCCTGCATTGCCCGAAAGCGACCACGTATCACCCAGTTGGTATGAAAATCCACCTACGAAAGTCAATCTGTTGTAGGTGTAATCCCCTCGGTCAATGTTTTTACTTTCAACGGCAAATATACGCCGCCATTGATAATCGTAGCGCAAACCTGTTTCCAGTGATAACTTTCCATTCGACCAATTTTCGATCCAGTAAATACCGCCGCCGTAAGCCCTGAAATTTGGAATTAGGAATCCAGATCCCTTGCGCACATTCGTCTGGGCTTTTCCGCTTATGCCAATTGAGCCGGTGAAACCAGCTATAGGGCGATGACGATACTTCACATCAGCGGTGTGGCTGTACAGGGTCAAATCAAAGGCCGGTTTCTCCAGCGCCGCAGGATCATCACTGAATCGCTTGTGGGCATCAAATTCCTGCCGATGATTATCCTGAAATCCATAAGTAAGTTCAATACGGGCATTATCAGGCAGCTGATATTTGCCCTCATATCGAATTAAATCATGCGAAATTTGCTGTTTAGGTGCTTCAATATCATAGGAAAAGTCGTAATCAACCAAAGGACGTCCCCGTTCAATTGCCCGCATCAAGTCAGTGAAATTGCCTATATGCGCGCCACGGTAAATACCGAGCTCAGTTCCAAAGTGGCTGTAATAGAGATCGTGATCCAGGCGTCCATGCTCATAATTCAGCTGCGCAGAATAACTCGATTCCCGAAATGCGGAATTGCCGATCACATCATTAGGCGTACGCGAATCTCCGGCTTGCCTCAGGCTTCCTTTTAGGCGCCAACCCAGGCCATCAACCGATTTAACGCCACTGCTAAGCTGCAATGAAGTTGCAGCCTGCATATTATTTGAAAATGCATTGAGATACGCAGCCCCATGTATTCCTTTTTGTTTATTTATCGGTGCCTCATCAACCCGTACTATGCCTCCAATAGCTCCCAAACCATACTCAACTCCGGCCGCTCCTTTGATAATCTCAATGCGGTCTGGAGCAAAGGGATCAATCTCCGGGGCATGCTCTCCGCCCCACTGCTGCCCTTCTTGGGAAATTCCATGATTATGCATCACCACGCGCTGACTATGCAGCCCGCGAATCACTGGCTTGGTGATAGACGGTCCGGTTTTGAGCAGTGTAACCCCTGGTGCGCTGGAAAGTGCTTCGCCCAAGGTTTGCCCGCGCTGCTGATCTAACTCCGCCTTTTCAATCACGCTTACAAATCGATTTGATTCCATGAGTGAATCCCGGCCGGCCACTACCACTAATTCATCTTCTTGATACGTAAAAGGCTCTAATCGAACGTTAAGTTTTAGTATCAGCGTCAATTACCAAGGTGGTATCCAGGGTTTCATAACCAATAAAGCTGAACCGTACTGAAAATTTACCGGGTGTCAGTTCTTCAAGCGCAAAAACCCCCGTTGCACTCGTATGGCTACCGCGTTCGAGTTCAGCTATATAAACAGTGGCTCCGGGTAAAGCATCACCCGTGCGAGCATCTTCAACTGTACCATATAATGTATAACTGTTGGTTTGACCTAAGCTTATAAGTGGAAATAGAGCCCAGGCGAAAACACCTAAAAGTCTTTTAAAGAAACCCATTGTAAAACTGATTCAATTAATAACGGATGCCATTTTTAAAATAAAATGGCGTGAAAAGAAGGAATGAAGAATCAGGTTAAAGAAGGCGGGGCTCGATTGGAAAAAAGATGGGTGCCATTGCTAATGAATACATGCCGGGTTGTGGGAAAAAAGGAATCAATGGTGTGCGGATAAATCCCAACATGGCCGTTGGACTGCGTGTATGAGGAGGAGAGAATTTTACAGGTGATACAGTGATCATCGGCGTGATTAAAAACAGATTCTGCCGCATCTACCGTATGGAAAAACTCATTATGAACCTGTACTGCACCATGGTTGTGGAAGAAAGTGCTTCCAATTGCCACCGGAAGGTAAAACAGCAAAAAAAGTGCAGCAATATTTCGGTTCCATGTATTCATACTAAAATATAGCGCTATTGCAAATAATTTGGAATAGCTTGCATAAGTTATTTGTTAAAAGATTTATTAAATGAATTAAAAAAAGAGGTCCTGTTTCGTGTTCAGAAATCAAATAGTTATTTTTTCGGGCTTTATAATAGCATAAATATCATATTTTAGAACAATACAAACATAGCAACCTACAGTGGTTTGTGCTGATTCTCATCGGCACCAGTATCGTGTTTTCTACACTTCATTCTCATCACGATATTGAATGGAATCACGCAAACCATCAGACTGAATCCGGCCTTTGTTTTACGCAAAACACCAATGTGTGCCCCATTTCCGGATATCTATTCGATGCTCCTTTGGTTGAAAAGCCTGGTGCATTTGAGCTGACTGAATTGCCCATTGCTTTAACCTACTATGCCGAATCACAGCGGCTTGATCCATTTTCAGGCGAACCTGACGGGCGCTCCCCTCCTTTCTACGGATAACGATTCCCTTGATTCTCGATTCCTGAACAACCACCGATTAATACGTTAACTGTCAGAATTTATTGTTCAGTATTCACAAATGTTATCCAATTATATTTGATATGGCATTATCTAAAACAGCACGAATTGGTTCGTACTTTCTGTTAGTACTCTTTTTTCTCAGTATAACTTCCATAACTTCTGCCGGTGATATTGACATGCGCGGCAGCATTAACGGCACCGTTACCGACACTAACAATCAGCCACTTCCGGGTGTGAATATCCGGCTGCCACAACTCGACCGGGGTACCGTCTCCGACTCCGATGGCTCCTTTTCGATCGAAAATGTACCCAGCGGCACCTATACCATCACCTTTTCATTTGTCGGCTTTGCTACCAATACACAACGCGTAACGGTGACGAATGATGAAACTACCGAACTCAATATTACCCTCAAGCAGCAAACGCTCGAAATCGAATCCCTCACCGTAACCGGAACTGCGTACGCCTCGGATCCGCTAACCACTCCAGCCGATATAGATGTACTGGCCGGAAACGAAAAGTTTCAACAGCAGCAAACATCGCTTGGGGCTTCTCTTGAGGAGCTGGCAGGCGTATCAACTATTTCTACCGGCTCACAGACGGGCAAGCCGGTTATTCGCGGGTTGAGTGGCAGCCGCGTACGCGTGCTCGACGATGGAGCCGCCATGGACTTTCAGCAGTACGGCGTGCGTCACGGCCCCAACGTAGACCCCTTTACTGCCGAGCGCATTGAAGTGGTGCGTGGCGCTGCCAGTGTTCAATACGGCTCTGATGCACTGGGCGGTGCGGTTAATGTAATTTCAAATTCCATTCCAGATGCCACCGGCCAATCTGCTTTCTTACAGGGACAATTGCTTGGAGAATACACAACTGGAAACACCGAACAAGCAGGCGGCTTGCGCCTCAGTGGCGCCACTGGCGGTCTAGGTTTTACAGGTACAATTATCCGCCGTAGTGCCGGCAATATCACCGCTCCGGATGTACCCAACTTTGAAGAGTCGGGCAATGCCAGCGATCCCCGCTTTACCGGTGAGCTCGACAACACGGATTTTGATCAGCTAAACGGTAGCTTTGGGGTAGGTTACCAAGGTGATTTTGGCAAAATAACCGGCGAATATACGCGCTGGAAAAACGAGCAAAATTTTCTACTGCCAAATGGCCGTGGACTAGGCCAAAACCTGGAAAACGATATGCTTCAGTTCCGGGGCAACTTTCCACTAGGCAATAGCTTTATTCTGAAACCACAGTTCAGCTATGCCCAAAACCTGCGCCAGTCGAACCCCGGCGGTGCCAACGCCCAGCCACGCGAAGAGTTACCAGACGATGGCCCCGCATTCCTGGATGTTAAACTTGACAGTTACACCAGCAAAGTTGAGCTTGAACACCCAGCCGTGGGCCCTTTTGCCGGAACCGTTGGTATTGAGTATATGCTTAAAGATCAGGTTACGCGCGGTACCGGAGAGCCCCTCGTTCCCTCTGGTACAGTAAATAATATTGGGGCATTTGTCTTTGAAAAAGCTGAGCTCGGCAAACTCACCCTCTCAATTGGAGCACGTTTTGATCACCGCACCCAAGAGGCTGAACCGAATGAATTGCTAAACTTGCCGGATTCTGAAGCAGGCGAAACCAGCGATGTGTTGGATCAAAGTTATACCGAGTTTTCGGGTTCCATCGGCGGCACTTACCAATTCACCGAGCAGTTTGCGATTGCTACAAATATCAGCCGCGGCTTTCGAGCGCCAAGCCTTTTTGATCTGCACGTAGATGGACAGCATGGCGGTGTGGCCGCTATTCAGGTAGGGAATCCAAACTTGGAGCCTGAGCGATCACTGAATACCGACCTGTCCCTTCGCTGGCGTTCGCAAAACGTAACCGCAAAACTAACGGGCTACCGAAATGTAATAGATAATTACATCATTTTGGTTAATACCGGTGAGTTTGCAAATGGCGACAGCGGTCCGCCTATCTTGCGCAATACGCAGGGGAATGCCCGACTTCTTGGTATCAACGGAAATATGCGCGCTCAAGTCACAAATTGGCTGCAGTTTGATGGTACCTTTGAAATTGTAAAAGGCAAAAACACGGATGAAGACATTGAAAGTGTGGACGAGCTACCCCTTTTGCCCGCTACCAAATTAAGCGGCGGTATTAAACTGATGCAGGATGATCTTGCTGGACTGGAAAGTGCCTATGCACGCATTGGGGTGGAACACGCATTTGAAAAAGATGCCGCTGGACGCTACGAACCCTTTTGGCAATTTGGCCCTGCTTTTCCATTTGGGCGGGCCTCAACCGACGCATACACATTACTTAATGCAAGCATTGGATTTGATGTGCCCATCGGTAACCAACCGGTATCAGTAAATATTCAAGGCAATAATTTACTCGATGAAGCTTATCGCGATTTTTTGGATACCTACAAAGGATATGCGCTAAGTCCGGGCAGAAGTGTTACCATGAGAGTTAAAGTGCCGTTTGAGTTACTGTAACTACCTCAGAAATATAGCATAAATAGAAAGCCCGGGATTATCCATCCCGGGCTTCTGTGCTTTAGGTTTCTGCATAAAGGAGATCTGGTCATCATCAACCAGATTAGGGTAATTGAAAGGGTATATCACTCCAATACAATTGTAAGAACAATTAACCACCAACATGTTACAAATTATTTTCAGCCAATTTAAAAGCTTGGTTTAGCGCCGCTTGGTGATGGAGGATATTTGACGTAATTTCGCCTTTCTGAGCGCATTAATTCGTTCAACAAATCATTTATTACAATATTATTACATGAAGAAAATTACCGTTTTCATTATTCTCGTCATATTTATTTCTGGTTGCCAAACACTCCGCGATCTTAGCGGCGCTATTAGCGAGCCATCACTTTCGGTAACTGATGTTCGCGTTACCGATTTCACTTTTTCTGAAATTGAACTCACCTATGATGTACAGATTGAAAACCCCAACCCGGTAACCGTGCAAATGCTCTCCTACGACTACGATTTTAACATCAATAACAATGATTTTATTGAGGGCAACCAGCAAAAGCTGCTACGCATTGAGCCCAGCGGCCAAAGCACGTTTCAAATTCCCATGCGCGTTAATTTTCAGGAGCTTTACAATCTCTTTAGCGGGTTGAAAGGCCAAGACGAAGCAGCATACACGCTTGCCGCCAACCTCGATTTTGATCTGCCAGTGCTGGGCCAAACCACGCTGCCTCTGAAACGGGACGGAAATCTGCCGATGCTGAAGCTCCCGAGCATCAACGTTGCAAGCCTTAATGTGCAGGATGTCAATTTTTCCGAAGCTAACCTAGTGCTCAACCTGCAGGTTGATAATCCCAACGGATTTGGCCTGCTGCTCAACGCACTTTCGTACAACCTTGATGTAAACGGCCGCAATTGGATTGACGGAAGTGACCAACCAAAAATGAGTATCGGTGGAAATAACAGCAACGAAATTTCCATTCCCATTTCACTGAACATTAGCGAGATTGGCGCGTCGGTTATTCAGTTGCTGAACAATCAAAATGAACTCAATTTCAATCTCAACGGCGATCTCGATCTTGGAGCCGACCATCCGTTATTTAACGGTATGTCCACTAGCTTCTCATTCGATAAAGCCGGCGACTTGCCCATAATCAGGCAATAAAAAGCTGATGGAAACCTCAACACAATCGCTGCAAATTTCATCACCGGTGGGTGGGATAAAAATCATGGCCCAAGGTGAGTATCTAACCGGTATCAGCTTTCTAAAAAATTCACCCGATAAAGAATCTAAAAGCGGTTCTTCAACCCTAAACAAAGCAAGGCAGCAGTTAAGAGAATATTTCAATGGAGAACGAAAAAGTTTTGACTTGGAGCTTGAACCACACGGATCTGAATTTGAGTGCCAAGTTTGGAATGTGCTCAAAAAGATCAATTACGGCTCTACTATAACGTACGCCGAGTTGGCTGGCCGCCTTGGCGATCCCAATAAAGTACGCGCAGTAGGCCGGGCGAACGGGCAAAACCCCCTGCCAATCGTTATTCCTTGCCACCGGGTGATTGGTGCAAATAACAAGCTTACAGGCTATTCCGGCGGCATAGAACGGAAGCGCTGGCTGCTGCAGCACGAGGGTGCTATCCTGCTCTAGCAATTTTAAACTATTTTTACTGTCAACATGCCCCTGAATGTTTACTTTAAATGATGATTTTCAACTTAATTTTTTCTATATGAAACGCCTGTTCTCTTTTCTTTTCACACTAATTATTGTAGCCGGCCTTTCGCTAAATGCCAACGGACAAGTGCAGGAAGCGCCCGAACGCACTATGGGTGATGGTCCATACGAGCGGCTTATTATTCGTGGAGTGATGCTGGTAGACGGATCGGGCTCACCGCCCATGGGTCCGGTTGATGTGGTGGTTGAGGGTAACAGAATTGCCTCCGTGCAGAGCGTAGGCTATCCCGGCCTGCCAATTGATGAAAGCCAGCGTCCCCAGGCCGACAAAAACACGCGCGAAATTGAAGCAAAAGGCATGTACCTGCTGCCCGGTTTTTTTGATATGCACGCCCACACCGGCGGTCAGGCACAAGGCACGCCATCCGAATACGTCTATAAGCTGTGGCTGGCGCACGGCATTACCACCATTCGTGAACCCGGCTCATTTAACGGTATGGATTGGACACTCCGTCATAAAGAGCGCAGCCTGGCCAACGAAATTACCGCACCGCGTATTCATGCATACATCGGCTTTGGCATGGGCCACGACGGACCTATTCAATCACCGGAAGAAGCCCGCGAATGGGTACGGATGATAAATGAAGAAGGCGCTGACGGCATTAAGTTTTTTGGGGCACCCCGCCCTATTTATGCCGCTGCCATTGATGAAGCCAATAAACTCGGGCTGGGCACCATGACGCACCACGCTCAAACGCGCGTGGTTTATAATAATGCACTGCAGTCGGCAAAACTGGGCTTAACCAGCATTACGCACTGGTATGGTATTCCCGAATCCATGTTTACTGACCAAATTATTCAAGATTACCCGCTTGATTACAATTACAACAATGAGCAGCACCGATTTGAAGAAGCCGGCAAACTCTGGAAACAAGCAGCCGCCCCTGGAAGCGAAAAGTGGAACGAAGTGATGAATGCCATGCTCGAAGAAAATATCGCCCTCAACCCAACGTTTACTATCTATGAAGCCAGCCGAGATCTTTCTGCACAACGCCGCGCCGAATGGCATGAAAAATACACCTTGCCATCGCTCTGGGAGTTTTATAAGCCCAGCAAACGGTCACACGGTTCCTATTGGCTGAATTGGGGCACCGAGCAGGAAGTAGCCTGGAAAGAAAATTTTGATCTTTGGATGCAGTTTGTTGATGAGTACAAAAACCGCGGCGGGTTAGTTACCCTAGGCTCAGACGCCGGCTACATTTATAAACTCTACGGCTTTGGCTACATCCAGGAAATGGAGCTTTTTCGTGAAGCGGGCTTCCACCCACTTGAAATTTTCCGGTCAGCATCACTCGAGGGCGCTAAAGTTCTGGATGTAGATGACCAGCTCGGCACCATAGAAGTGGGTAAACTGGCCGATATGGTGCTGGTTGATGCCAATCCCCTGGCCAATTTAAAAGTACTGTATGGAACCGGCGCAATCCGGGTGAACGAAAATAATGAACCCATTCGCGTTGGCGGCATAAAGTATACTATTAAAGACGGCATCGTTTATGACGCCCAGCAACTGCTGCAAGAAGTGGCCGAAATGGTTGAAACCGCCAAGCAGCAACAAGATTACGAAATTACGCAGCCGGGGCTCAACTACTAAGTTTTAGACTCTGTATTTTATGAAATGGAATTGGCATGCGCGGCGTGATTCGCGCAAACTTCACCGGTGGGGCGCTATTCTTGTGGCCCTGCCCTTTTTAATTGTTTTGTTATCAGGGCTCTTTTTACAGGTGAAAAAAGAATTCAGCTGGATACAGCCACCTACCCAAACTGGTAGCGCTATTGGTGTTACACTTTCTTTTGATGAAATTCTTGCAAGCGCAAAAGCTATTCCCGAAATGGACGTTCAACAGTGGACTGATATTGATCGGCTGGATGTGCGACCTGATGACGGCGTAATTAAAATTCGCGGCATCAATGGCTGGGAAGCCCAAATAGATGCCCATAACGCCAGTATTTTGCATGTCGGTCAGCGGCGATCGGACGTGATTGAGTCGCTGCATGATGGTTCCTGGTTCCACGATGATGCCAAATTATGGATATTCCTGCCCACTGCCATTGTGGTTACCATTTTGTGGATCACCGGCATATACCTTATTTGCGTGCCCTATCTTGCCAAGTGGAAAAATCGTAAGCGAAAAGAAAAGCGCAAGCAGCGAAGACAAGCCCAAAAAGCAGCTTAATAAATTTCGCCAAAGCGAATAAACACGATAAAATTACTCGTGTTTGTTTTGACCACCTCATCGAGCTCAAAATTATCACCCGTGCCGGTTCCTTTCTCCAAAATCAGGCGGCCGGTTGTTCCCGGCGGACGAAGTCGAATATCAGCTGAGATACCATAAGCCCCTTCTTCAGACTCAAAAACCAGCTGGGCTTCATCACCGGGTGCAATGGTGCTGTCAGGCAAATCAAGGCTCTCCTTGCGATCGATGTAATACATACTTATTTCAGGAAAATACTTCATTTCACGATCGCTCAAATTTTCAAGTTTCAAGCGAAAGACATCGTTTTTTTGGTGGGAGGATCAAAATCTTGGGTCGTACAGCCCGCCGC
>NNSL01000443.1 GCA_003123965.1 Balneolaceae bacterium SMO_bin1 | reverse complement strand
CACTTTTCATTATCTCACCGGCAGTAATCGGCTACCTGTGTATCATTGGATGGTACTGGGGGCTGATGGCCGCAATCATATTCACGTTCCTTATTTTCTTTATCCAGCGGCGAACATGGCTCACGCTCTCATCGTTTGTGTTTGGCATCTTGATTGTAATCGGCGTGCAGGTAGCGCTGTATCAGGTGCTGCAGCCGTACCAGCGCGGGCGCATTGAAGCCTTTACAAACCCCGATTTTGACCCACAGGGAGCAGGCTGGAATGTTATTCAGGCCAAAACGGCAATTGGCTCGGGCGGAGTGTACGGCAAGGGCTTTATGGAAGGCACCCAAACCCAGCTGCGTTTTCTGCCGGAGCAGTGGACCGATTTTATCTACTGCGTAATTGCCGAGGAGTTTGGCTTTGTGGGGGCCTCATTTGTTCTCATACTCTTTATGGGGCTCCTGTTCAGGCTGCTAAACAGCGCCCAAAACCATAAGCACCCCTTTGCCCAAATTACCATGGTGGGTGTGGCATCGGTATTCTTTATTCACTTTTTCATAAATATCGGCAGTGCTACGGGTCTGCTGCCCGTTATTGGCCTGCCCCTGCCCTTCATCAGCTATGGCGGCTCGGCCCTTCTGACCAATACCCTTATGCTGGCCATTTGCCTGAACCTGGACTTTAATAAACGGCAGATGAGCATTTACCGATAGCTGCCAGAACTACGTTTATAATAGCCGGCCTTGCTGCCAAATGTGAAGAAAAGATTTAAAAATCTTATAATTTAAAAAATGGAAATATACGCCCTGCTTTGATACGTGTTTTAGCCTACCGCAATTTAGGCTAAACCACTTATTTATAAGTAGCTGCAAATAAGTTATCCTAGGCTCAGATTTCAGTCATTTTCAAGCGTTACGCGAACTCCCCGAACGGTGCAGCGTTTGCGTTTAAAACTAGCATAATTACAGAGCCAAATGAGTGAAACAACCGACATATTGCTTGCTATCCATCACCATATATTCCGTGATGGCGTAGAGCTTATTATTGCCGATGAAGACGGCCTGCGTGTGAGTGATTCAGTTAAAAACAGTGAGGAGCTTTTTGAGCGTATCAAAACTGGCGCGCATAATTTGCTTATCCTCGACTTAAGCCTGCCAGACGTTGAAGTACCGGGAATTATAGAGCAAATCACCGATATTGCTCCCGACTTGAAAATTTTGGCTTTAAGTGATAACAAACATACTGAGAAAATTAAACCCGTTCTGAAAGCCGGTGCCGCAGGGTATATTTTTAAAAAACGAGGAAAAAAAGAGTTAATTAATGCCATTGGGGTCATTCAAGGCGGCAATCAATACCTCTGTGATGATTCCATAAAAATTTTAACTGGGCTGCTCGAGGATACCTCGAGTGAGCAAGAGTCATCCGCTGAACTCACCGAACGCGAATTGGAAGTATTGAATCTAATTTGCAGGGAATACACCAATAAACAAATCGGTGATCTGCTGTCTATTAGCGTACGAACGGTAGATGCCCACCGGCGAAATATACTGCAGAAAACGGGCGCCAAAAATACCGCCGGGCTGGTTAAATATGCTATCAAGCATAATGTATACAATATAGAGGGTACTGGTTAATTTGAATTAAATTTTACATTGGGCAGCACAGGGCCTTACCTTGGAAAGTCACGTCTACGTTTGTGCTGAACCACCACCGCTCTATCCGTTATCCCATTCAGTAAACCGCTTTTTGTGAGAAGTCACTTTTCTAATCTTACTATACATGAGGATACTTTATCTGGGACGGCCTACTATATTAAATCAGTCCGTTGAGCGAGTACTTTCTGAAAACGGCTTTGATGTACACATGCGTACCTTACGCGATTTTAAAGAAAAGAGCGCCGAACATTCCGGCCCTGCATTTGACATTGCGCTTATTGATGTGGATGCCCTGCCAAATCCTAAAGAAGAGCAGATACAATCACTTCGGGAATTAAAGTTGTCGGACACGTATATAGCCGTACACAACGGCTACCCCGATCAATTTCTTCAGCCCATTCTGGATGCCGGTTGCTCTAACCATATCTCGTTTGACACGCCTACAGAAGAATGGGTACAGCAAATTAAACTTTACGGTTAAGCACGTGCCGGCTAAACCTGCCCGCGCACAGGTAACTTGCTGCAAAAATTTAAACTTTCTTGAATAAGTAAATTCTAGAATGTAAAAACCAATTCTGAAGGAAATTTGAGGAAGAAAGCCCAAGAGTTCTACGTGAAAATACGTAGATTAGGCCCTACGTATTTTACGTCAACCCCATTTGCATTAAGTGCCTTATTTTCTATAGCAAAAGAAAACCGACTCACTTTACCCACCGCCCATTTTTATAAGAGCGGGGAGTAAAAAACACTAAATATTTTTTCTGGTGCAAGAAATTCCTGCACCCATTGTTCACTATCAATTATTGAAAGTATTTAATTTCAAATGGACACATTAAACAAAATTTCAAGCGGTATTGAAGGGCTTGATGAAATCTTACATGGCGGCCTTCTGCCCAAAAAATCATATTTAATTCAGGGCGGGCCCGGCTCCGGAAAATCAACCCTGGGGCTTCATTTTCTGGCCCAGGCTGCAAAAAATCAAGAAAATGGCCTGTATATCAGTCTTGGGGAATCGGAGCAGAGTATTCGCCAAAATGCCCAAGCCATGGATATCAATCTGGCCGACGTATCTATTTTGGACTTAAGCCCCAGCGATAATTTAGACGAAAACGGAAACACCTACAGCGTATTTTCTCCGGCTGAAGTAGAACAACAGCCCCTGCTTGATACCCTACGGCAGCATTTCGAAGAACTGAACCCCAGCCGCGTGGTCCTCGATTCCATAACCATACTGCGCATGCTAAATGATGATGCTTACCAGATGCGCAAGCTGGGGCTTTCGCTTATAAAGTATATTACCGGCCAAGGGGCCACCCTGTTGATGATATCGGAATATTTTGATGAAAAGGCCAGCGATGACAGCACGTTTTGGGTAGACGGCATCATTAAACTTATGAACCAAGAACCGTGGCGAAAACTACAGGTAAGCAAGTTCCGCGGATCTGACTACATGAACGGGCTCCATTCGTTCTCCATCACCGGCAGCGGCATAACCGTATTTCCGCAGCTGCGCCCCAATCAATACAACCGAACGTTCAAAAAAGAACAGCTTTCGTCGGGCATACAAGGAATTGACCACCTGCTGCACGGCGGAATTGAGAAAGGAACAACCAATTTGTTGATTGGTCCTACCGGGGTAGGTAAAACCAATATGGGGCTGCAGTTCATAAAACAGGCCGCCGAGCGCAACCATCGAGCCGTGCTGTACAGTTTCGAAGAATCGCGAGAACAAATCATCCATCGCTCAAAAATGGTGAACATTCCCATTGATGATATGATAGAAGCCGGCAACCTGGAAATTGTGTCCATTGAACCCCTCTCCTATTCCCCGGATGAATTTGCCAAAAACGTGCAAACCGATATTGAAGAGCATCACACCCAAATGGTAATGATTGATTCCATTGGCGGATATGGCATGGCAGTGCGTGAAAAAAACGTTCTGGAATCGTTGCATACATTAACCATATACCTGCAAAATATGGGTATCACTACCCTGCTTGTGAATGAATCGCAGAATATTACAGGAGATTTTAAGGCTACCAATATGAATGCCAGCTACCTGGCTGATAACATAATTTTTCTGCGCTACCTGGAATTGGACGGCCGGCTTAAGAAAGCTATCGGCGTCTTGAAGAAACGGCTGAGCGGATTTGAAAATACTATTCGTGAATTTGAGATAACACCCGATGGTATTGCTGTTGGTAATCCCCTGGAAGACATGCGCGGCATTTTAACCGGACTCCCTGAGCATACGGCATAATTGACCATGAATATAAGTGATTTTATTTAATGGATTCTTTTGCAAATAATGCCCAGCTAAAAGCAATTAGTGAGGAGTATAAGCCCGTAGTACTGCTGAATATGCGCAACAGTAAAGATAGCAGCCTCATTAATTCGTATTTGCCCGATACACTGAACGTGAAAGTAAGCGACAACGGGCTTGGCAATCAGCTTTTTGACCTATGCATACTCGATGACCAGGCATTTCGCAGAAATAAGAAACAAATTGAAAGCCTGAAGCGAAATGCTGCCCCTACCTTCTGCCCGGTATTAGTGCTTTCCAAGAATAAAGCCAGCGCTCGTGCCAGCAGCTCCATTCTAGAATACGCCGATGACGTCATTTATGTACCGGCACGCAAGCAGATTCTGCAAAGCCGTATTGAAATGTTGTTGAAGCAGCGCAAATATTCACTGCAGCTAAAACAGAAAAATGAGGAGCTCGAAGAAAAGAATAAGCAGCTGCGCATTTACCGGCAGGCCCTCGATGCCACCGAAACCGGGGTGCTTATCACTGATGCCACCCAAGACGACAATCCCGCTATTTACTGCAATAAGGGGTTTGAAGAAATGACCGGATACTCCGAAGAGGAGATACTGGGTAAAAACTGCCGCTTTTTGCAGGCTGATGACCGCGAACAGGATGAAATTTCAGAAATTGCCAAAAGCCTCCAAAATAAAGAAAGCGGGCAGTTTGTGCTGCGCAATTACCGTAAAAACGGCAGTATGTTCTGGAATCAGCTAAATATTTCGCCTGTTAAAAATGAGGAAGGGACAGTAACCCACCATATCGGCATCCAGAATGAAGTAACGGAATTGATAGAAACCCGCGAACAGCTGGAGCAGGAAAAAGAGTTTATTAACAGCGCCATAACGAGCATGCCGGGCATCTTCTACATGATTGATGAGGAGCAGCAGTATGTGAAATGGAATAAAAACCTGGAAAAGGAGCTGGGCTATTCCGCAGAAGAAATAGAGCAGATGCACATGCTCGATTTCTTTCGCGAAGATGATCACGATCTCATCCTTTCCAAAGTTCAAGAGGTCATTGAAACCGGTAGTGCTGACGTAGAGGTAGATATTTTACACGCCGACGGCCATTCTATTCCCTTTTATATAACCGGCACCAAGTTTGTGCGGTCGGGGCAGCGATACATTTTGGGCACATGTACCAACCTGGCCGACTTGAAAAAAGCAGAGTTTAAGAGCCGACAACAAGAACAACTCTTTGATGCTATCATCAACCAGACGGATTCAATTATTTACGTGAAAGACCCTGAGGGCCGATATCAGCTGGTTAATGATGCCTACCTCTCTTTGTTCAACGTTGAGGAAGAACAGGTGCTTGGCAAAACAGATTATGAGCTGCACCCCGATCAATTTGCGCTGCAGATACAGGAGAACGACAAAGAAGTACGTAATAAGGGCATGGCCATTGAGTTCGAAGAAAAGTTCCCGCTTGATGGGCAAATGAAGTACTACCAGACCATAAAATATCCACTGCAGGGCGTGCCGGGATTTGAAAATCATGTGTGCGGTATTTCCACAGATATTACCGGACAAAAAGAAATGATGGACGAACTGCAAGAGCGGGTAAAGGAACAGGCTTGCCTGTATAAAATTGCCAGCCTCAGCGAACAAGAACTCACTATTGAGGAACTGCTTGAACAGGCCGTTCATTACCTGCCCCAGGGATGGCAGTACCCCAACATTACGGAAGCAGCTATAACCTACGACGCCACCACTTACAAAACCGCAGATTTCCGAGAAACCGAGTGGACACAAACAGCCACCAGCGAACAGGTATTTGACAAAAAGCTTACCATTACCATTGCCTACACTGAACAGCAAGGTAAAAGCAGTGAAGGCGTATTTTTAATGGAAGAGCGCAAGCTCATTGACGCTCTTACAGAAACACTCGCGTTTCAAATAAAAAATATACTGGCGCACCACAAGCTGCAGCAAAGCAAAAAGCGCTGGAAGAACCTGGTGGCTAACGCACCCAACTATATTCTACTGGTCAACGAAAACGCAGAAATTGACTTCGCAAATCCTGCAGCTGCCGAGTCACTTGGTCTGCAAGACCCAGATGATCTATTTGGAAAGTCAATATTTGATGTTATTCCACTCACCAATCCTTCAAAAGCCAAACAGCGTATGCAGCGCGTTTTAGATGGCGAAAATCTGGGTACGGCCACATATAAAATGGAAAAAGAGGGCGAACAGCGGCATATTCTGCTGCAGTCAACCCCCGTAGTGCTCGAAGGCGGCCAGAACGGCCTGCAGATTATAGCGCAGGACATTACCAGCCGCATTGAATACGAAACCAAGCTGAAGCAAACCATTCAGGAGCGTGAAGTGCTGCTGCAGGAAGTGCATCACCGCGTAAAAAACAATCTGGCCGTAGTATCGGGTCTGCTTACCATTCAGCGTTTCAACATTGATAACGAAACGCTGAAAAACATTCTGAAAAACTGCGAGCTGCGCATAAAATCCATGGCGCTCATCCACGAAAAACTCTACCAAACGTCTTCACTCTCTAATATCAATTTCAAGAACTATCTCGAAGATCTCATCTCGAACATGCGGGATACCATGGCCCTGCAAGAAAATATTGAGCTTTCACTTAACTGCGGCGACATTAAGCTAAATGTTAACCAAGCCGTACCTTGTGGCCTCATTATTAATGAATTGATTGTTAATTCGCTGAAGCACGCTTTTGTGGGGCTCAATTCCGGCCAGGTTATCATTGACGTGCAGGAGCATGAAAATCGGGTAAGTGTAGAAGTACGCGATAACGGTGTAGGCATGACCCAATCGGAGATAGAAAACATCAAAGAGTCGATGGGTTATACTATCATCGACACGCTTACTAAACAGCTTAAGGCCGATTTTGAAATCACGAGTGATGACGGCACCGCCGTAACATTCTCATTTGAGCGCCAGCAAATTAAAGGCTCCAGCAGCGGCATCATTGCAGACGAGCTTTAGTCACCGGCGGAATATTGTTTTTCGGTACGCAGCTTAAAACTGCGGCGGTGATGTTTGGTGATACCGTATTCCTGCAGCCCTTCGAAATGCTTGCGCGTGGGATATCCTACATTGGTATTCCACCCAAAATGCGGAAATTCTTTATGCAGGCGAATCATCAGCTCGTCCCGGTATACTTTCGCCAGAATTGATGCTGCGCCGATGCTCATGGAGCGGTCATCGCCCTTAACAATGCACTGGTGCGGGTACATGCTTGCCCCAAAGCGGTTGCCGTCCACCAGCAGGTATTCCGGCTCGGCGTTCTCCGCGTTGGCACACTTTTGCATGGCTTTGATAGAGGCCCATAAGATATTCAGCTCGTCGATTTCGTGCGGATCGCACTGCTGCACGGTCCAAAACGCGGCTTTCTGCTTGATGATGTGCACCAGCTCTTTGCGCTCTTCCAGCCCCAGTGTTTTACTGTCGCGGATGGCATCAATACGGGTGTCGGGTTTGAAAATCACGCCCCCGGCCACTACCGGACCCGAAAGACAGCCGCGGCCCACTTCATCCAGTCCCATCACACGGGTGTAGCCTTCATCCCATAATTGTTGCTCAAATTCCAGGCGGTTTATTGTTTTACCTTGCATTTATAGCCTCTAATGGTCGATCGTAAGTGAATTAATTTTCAGATGCATTCGTTGTGAATAGTGAGTCTTAAAGTCAATCTTTTTTGTATGCATTTCAAGTACGTAGAATGGGACGAGCGGTTCGCCAAAAAGAGTGATAAAACGCCGTTTGATACCCTGCTGGACATTTTCCAAGAACTGCTGACCATAGCCGGCGGTGATGTATCGCAAGCATTAAAATGGCTTACCGATATTGATAATGAGTACGACCTCACCGATCAGTTTGATGAAGATTTTGGGCTCGGAGACTTTGTAGAAGAGCTTGAAAATCGGGGGTATATCGAATCAGACACCGACCAGGATATTATGGTGATGACCCGCAAAACCGAGCGGAGCCTCCGGCAGCGTTCACTGCGCGAAATTTTCAAGGATCTTGAAAAGGGATCCAGCGGTCATCATCAAACCAATTACACCGGCAAGGGACTTGAACGACAGCCCGAAACCCGCAACTGGAAACACGGTGATGACATCAGCCATATAGACAGCGTGGGCACCATGATGAACATGCTGAAGCATAG
This sequence comes from Balneolaceae bacterium SMO_bin1, assembly GCA_003123965.1. The sequence goes on along the minus strand of NNSL01000443.1, from coordinate 1,393 downwards.
CACCATTGACCAGTTTAACCTGCGCGAGCAGGACCTGCGGGTGCACGATACCGATCACTACACATCCGTAGCTACAGTGCTGCTTATTGACCTAAGCCACTCCATGGTGCTTTACGGCGAAGACCGCATCACCCCGGCCAAAAAGGTAGCCATGGCGCTCTCTGAACTTATTCTTAACGATTTTGCCAAAGATTCGCTCGATATTGTGGCTTTTGGCAACAAAGCCTGGGAAGTTGAAATTGAAGACCTTCCCTACCTGCAGGCCGGCCCTTATCACACCAACACCCAGCAGGCGCTGGAGCTTGCCCGCCACTTGCTGCATCGCCGCAAGTATGCCAACAAGCAGATTTTCATGATCACGGACGGTAAGCCTTCCTGCATGATCCAGAACGGTAAAATGTACAAAAACAGCTTTGGGCTTGACCGCAAAATTGTGAATAAAGTACTTGATGAAGGCGTAAAATGCCGGCGCGATAATATCGACATCACCACCTTTATGATTGCCCGCGACCCCTACCTGCAGGGCTTTGTGCGCGAGCTTACCGAGGCGAATAAGGGGCGTGCCTATTTTGCTTCACTCGATGATTTAGGCGGTTACATATTTGAAGATTACATCCGCAACCGGAAAAAACGGGTGCGGTAGTTTTCATCTGCATAAAATCTAAACTAAATAAAAAAGGCAGCTGCGTAATGCAGCTGCCTTTTCATATTCGCCTTAAAAGCTGTAACGATTAGCTACCAATACCAAGCTCTTCCATAACCTCATCGGTGATGTCGTACTGCTCCTGAGCTTCAGGAGAAGCGTAAGGATAATAACATCGCCGTTCGAGGTAGTCGTGTTCAGCACATATGAAGATTCATTTGCTGAGCCACGGCTTGGATGCTCTTGTTGATTTCCTGGTAGAGCGGGCTTACCAGCTCCTGCTGTTTCTGCTGAATTTCCTGCTGGGCTTGGCGCTCGGCCTGCTGCAGTTGAGCCTGCAGCTCTCCCAGCCGGGCTTGCTCCTGCTGGCGACCTTGGGCGTTCATATCACCCTGATCTTCCTGGAACTGGGCAATTTGCTCGTTTACCTTTTCACGTCGCTGATCAAGCTGGCTTTGCTGCTTTTCAACAAAATTTTGCAGTCGTTGCTGCACTGCTTTCAATTCAGGCATTTTTTGCAGAATGGCCTGTGGATTTACATATCCGATGCGCTCTTGATTGGTAACCTGAGCGTGCGTTTCCGTTGAAAGCCCGGTTAGTAAAAATGCTGCACATAAAGCCGTTAAGAAAATAGTTCGTTTTATCATAACAGAGTAAATATAAATTTAAATTAGTTTGAGTTTGATGAAGTCAGGCGTGATAGCACTAGATCGGTAATGTTCACCTGGTTTTCGGATGCGTAAAAAACAA
>NNSL01000404.1 GCA_003123965.1 Balneolaceae bacterium SMO_bin1 | reverse complement strand
CAGTATAATGAAACGGCGAACGTTCGGTTGAATCGGACTTGATGATATCGGCTAGGTATTTGCCCTGCTGCATAGCCACGGGCGCCAGCGCGGGCAAAGGCTCACCGTCCTGCTTGAGGTGCATGGCATCGCCAATCACAAAAATATTGGGATTATCGGGAATAGACAGATCCTTCTGTACTTTCACCCTGCCGGTTTTGTCCTGTTCGGTTTGCAATGATGAAAGCATTGGTGATGCAGCTACGCCCGCAGCCCAAATGATGTTCGGCGTTTCAATGGTACCTTCTTCAAATGAAACTTCGGCTTCAGAAATTTCGGTGACGGGCGTGTTAAGTAGCACACTAACGCCCATATCTTCGAGAGCCTGACGTGCTTTTTCTGACAGCGATTCGGGATACCCATTGAGGATTCGCGGTCCGGCCTCGACCAGGAAAATGCGCGTTTCATTCCTGCTGAAGTTCGAATAATCACGCATCATATTGCGCTTGGCAATTTCGGCAATGGCACCCGCCATCTCTACGCCCGTAGGCCCGCCCCCAATAATCACGTACGTTAAATAGGGTTCGCGCAACTTAGGATCGTTGATCTGTTCCGCTTCTTCCAGGGAAAGCAGAATGCGTTCACGAATTTGCAGGGAATCTGCGATGGTTTTTAGTCCCGGGGCATGCTTTTTCCAGTCGTCATTGCCAAAATAGTCGTACTGGGCACCCGGCGCTAAAATAAGCTTGTCAAAATCAATAGTTCGGCCGTCATCTAGGTTAAGTGCTTGCTGCTGTTTATCCACCGATACAACATCGCCAAGCATGACTTTTACGTTCGGTTGTTCGCCCAAAATAGCGCGGATTGGTACAGCAATATCACCCGGTGAGAGTGCAGCGGTTGCCACTTGATAGAGCAGCGGCTGAAACAGGTGGTGATTATTTCGATCGATGATGGTGAGACGAACATCAGCATTTTTTAACTTTTTTGCTGCTGATATACCTCCAAATCCGCCACCTACAATTACGACGTGCTCCCTGTTTTTCTCTGGCATGTTACTATCTGGTTGTTCGAGTTATAATTGCACTCATTATTTATTGAGGAGCACCGGGTTGCCATAGCCAAGCTTTTTTAGCCGATCGAGCTGCGTGGCCGCATCACCCACAATTAAGTAAATCATTTTGTCGGGATTCGCATATTGCTCAGCCAATTTTTGGATTTCTTTCCGGGTCATTTCTTGAACAATTTGCTCGCGCTTTTTTACGTAATCGGCTGCCCAGCCGTAGGCGCTCATATTTTCCAGGATATTTAACTTGGCACCATAGGTTTCAAAGGCGCGCGCATTGCTTTTTAGTAAAAAGCTCTTGGTGTTTTCGAGATCGGCCTGTGTAAATGTTTCAGGATATTCCTGCAAAATGTCGTTCACCAATTGTGCCGACTCGTATGTAACATTCGTGCGTACTCCGCTGTTAATAACAAAGGGTCCCGACATGGTGGTTCCTGAAAATCCGGAGCCGATGCCATACGTGTACCCTTTGCCTTCGCGCAGTTCCTGGGTAAGGCGCGATGCAAAACCGCCGCCTCCCAAATGTAATTCATCACTGTGGCGGGATAGTAATCGGGGTCGGTTTCGGGCATGGCCAAATAGCCAAAACGCAGCACCGACTGCTTGGCGCCGGGTACATCATAAAAGTAAACGGTCGATTCTTCGGGCGGATCGGGGGTTGTATATTCAGGAATTGTTACCGATTTATTTTCCCAATTGTTCTCGAGTCCACTTAATAGGTTTACAGCTTCATCTTTTGTTACTGCTCCTACGATATGAAGGTCGGCCACCGAGGGGCTGAAGTACTGCTGATAATACTCTTTGAGATCTTGCAGGGTGATGGCTTCCACACTGGATTCTGAGCCCAGAATATTATGCGAAAGAATGTGTTCATTGCCGTAAATGAGCTTGTTAAATTGGTTTGAGGCGATGCTGTTCGGCTCCGACTTTTGCTGGGCTAACTGGCTCAGTACTTGTTGTTTGGCCAGATCGAACTCCTGTTCATCCCAGCGTGGTTGTAGCAGCATTTCTTCGGCCAAAGCGAGGGTCTGTTCAAAGTTTCGGGCCAGGGTATTTCCTCTTAGCGTAATATCTTGCCGATTGGTTGAGATATTGATGCTTGCTCCGAGTTCATCTATGGCAACTTCGAGTTCTTCAGGCGTTTTTTGGGCGGTACCTTTGGTCATCATTTCACCCACTAAATTTGCTACGCCCACCTGTTCGGGATTGTCAAGTAAGAGCCCGCCTTTCAGCCGCAGTGTAAATTGCACCAGTGGTGTTTCATTATTTTCGATGCCGTATACCGCTAATCCGTTATCCAGATCAGCCGTCCATACCTCGGGTACGGTAATTTGGGGGCTTTCGCCATAAGGTGGTTCCTGGGAGCGATCAAAGCTGGAGGGTGTTGGTTCAAAACTTGAGGTATCGGGCTGATCAAACGTTTCGTCTTCACGTCCCATTACAATTTCCTCTTCGTCAACTTCAGCAGGCCGTGAATCGGCAAGTGCCAGCTCTACATTGCCCTGCGGAACAAAACTCGTGGCAATGTGCGGCCGATCTTTCACATATTTTCGGTACACACGCATAATGTCTTCCTTGGTAACGGCCAGCGTGTTTTGAATATCCTCGTTGATATAGCCGGGATCGTCCGCAAAAATGTTGTACTGTGCAAGCTGAAACGCTTTACCTAACACGCTTGATAATCCGCTGTAAAAGTCGGTTTCAATGCCTGCTTTAATGCGCTGCAGATCAGCTTCAGTAAATCCTTCTTCTTCAAAACGAGCAAAGGCTGCATCAACTGCTGTAGCCACGCTGTCGAGATCAACATCCTGGTAGGCCCGTACGCGAAGGCTGATTTCCCCGGACAGCTCAGAAGTACGGCTGTACATTGAAGCGCTTGAAGTGAGCTTTTTTTCTTCCACAAGCACGTTGTAAAAAGGAGCTTTTTTTCCTTCAGCAAGCAATTGTGTAAGTATCTGCAGCGGGTATGAGTCGGGATGATAATTTTCAACGCCCGGCCAGGTCATGCGGAGTTCAGGAAGCCGTGCAAAATTGTCTTCGTAATAGATTTTTTCTGTTTCTTCTAAATTAGACCGCATTACAGGAAGCGGTTCAATTTCGTCTCCTCTGGGTATATCGCGGAAGTATTTTTCAACCCACTTTTTTGCTTGGTCGGTATCAAAATTGCCGGCAATTACCAGCGTGGCGTTGTTGGGTACATACCATTTGTTATAGAACTCTTTAACATCGGCCAGCGTGGCGCTCTGCAAATCTTCTAGTGAGCCAATTACCTGCCAGCTGTAAGGGTGTCCTTCGGGATATAAGTTCTTGTCAATTACGTAGTTGGTGTGCCCATATGGCCGATTATCAACACCTTGGCGCTTTTCATTTTTTACAACCTGCTTTTCTTTGGCTACCGTTTCTTCGGTCACCGTGTTAATAAAGTAGCCCACCTTGTCGGCCTCGGCCCAGATCATTTTTTCCAAAGCGTTATTGGGCACGGTTTGAAAATAGTTGGTACGGTCGCGACTGGTGGAACCATTAGCACCCGAACCGCCAATACGGCTGCTCATTTTGTCGAGGCCGCCGGGACCCAAATTCTCAGAGTTCAAGAATAGAAGGTGCTCAAAAAGGTGCGCAAACCCGGTTTTTCCTTCTTTTTCCCGGGCCGAGCCTACGTGAAAAGTAAGCGCTACGGCTGTTACCGGGTCGGAGTCGTCTTGGTGAAAAACAACTTCCAGGCCGTTATCAAGCGTAAATTTTTCGTAGTTGATTTCAAAGTCGCCTTGCTGAGCACAGCCTGAAGACCAATTAAACAGCAAAAGAATAGACAATATAAAGGCAGAGGAAGAAAAGGTAGATTTCATGTGGCGATTTTATTAGTAGGAATGGTATCTCTGAGATGTAGTAATGTTGGTATCAAGCGAAGGTACAACGGCTTAAGCGTTGTACACAAAGCTAACTGATAATGTACGAAATGGCTGTGATTTTAACAGCAAGAAATATAGAACAGCGCTCAATGCGCGAACTAATTCATTTTCGCCTTTGTCTCCTGCAGCAAATCCTCAATTTCCTGTTTGGTGATTTGATAGTGCTCGTTGCAAAAATGGCATACCAGCTCTTGTCCCTCATCGCTAATTTCTTTCAAATCTTCATATCCCAGCATTGAGAGAGCATTGACGAACCGTTTTCGCGAGCATCGGCAGAAGAAATCAACCGGCTGACGATCGAGCTCTTTTACAGCCACGGGATTCATTGCTTTTTGCATGATATCATCGATGTAATCGCCCTGGGCAAGCAGCTCATCAATCGATGCAAAGTTTTTCATTTTTTCCTGCAGCTTATCAATAATGTCTTCGGGCGCATCGGGCAGGCGTTGAATCAATACTCCGCCCGCTTCGGTGATATTTCCATCGTCATCGAGACCAACATCGAGCAGCACGGCAGAAGGCACTTGCTCAGACTGCACCATATAAAAAGCGAGGTCGTCAGTGATATTTCCCTTCACCAACTCAATGGAGCTGTGCTGGGGCTCGGCCTCGTTGTAAAGCGTTTTGGAAACCGTAAGCACACCAATGCCGATGCCATCGCCGAGGCTTGCATCATCCGAATAATCAAGTTGGGCGTCGGGCACCTGGGCATAGCCGCGTACTTCGCCCACGCGGTTAGCTTCTGCTACCAGCAGTTTTGATGGTCCGTCACCTTCGGCCCGCACGCGAATGCGTTCTTCACCCTTTAGCTCGGACGCCAGCAGCAGCGAACCGATCATGGTTCGGCCCAAAAGCACCGTATTGAGCAATGATAGGTTATGATTCTTTTTGGCTTTCTTTATCGCATCGGTTGCTTTCACCACCGATATCTTAAGGTGACCATCTTCACTAATTCCTTTTATGAGGCGATCTTTGTTCTTAAACTTTTCTTTCGAAAGCATACAATAGTTACTGTTTATGGGTTGTTAATCATGCACCAACAAAAAAGGCGCCTCAATAATTTGAGCCGCCTTTTTTAAAACCGGATTCAGGCTCTACTTTTTTGCTTTATACATATCTCCAATGTGACCAGAAAACTGGCTGCGTGAGCTGTAAATTTTCTGAATACTTCCAACATTCTCTATGCGTTTTTCAGCAAGAATATTTGATGCCGCATACGTTGGCATTTCGTTGTCTTCTGAATAGTTGAGAATATCCAGAATGGTATCATAGATGCGTGATGCCTTATCATGAGCGCGCTCCTCGTTGTAGCCCTCAAGCTCGCTGGCTACATTGATAAGTCCACCGGCGTTAATTACATAATCCGGAGCGTAGATGATGCCTTCATCAAGCAGAATGTGGCCGTGTTTTTCTTCCTCGTCGAGCACATTGTTTGCGCCACCCGCAATAATATCACACTTAAATTGAGGGATGGTGTCGTCGTTTACCACGCCGCCCAATGCACAAGGGCTAAAAATATCGACATCCAGCCCGTAAATATCGTCTGGATCCACTACTTCTGCGCCGGTTTCTTGTGCTACAGCGTCGGCCTTTTCATTATATATGTCACAGATATAAAGGTCTGCATTTTCCTTGGCCAGCAGCTGCGCCAGATAGGAGCTTACGTGGCCGGCTCCCTGAATAGCAATGCTTTTGCCCGCCAGTGAATCACTGCCATAAGCTTTCTTTGCGGAGGCTTTCATGCCCATATACACGCCGTAGGCTGTTACCGGAGAAGGGTCCCCGCTGCCGCCGGTAGCTTTGGGCGTTCCGGTTACATACTTTGTTTCCATGTTTACCCACTCCATGTCATTTACGTTAATGCCTACATCTTCGGCAGTAATGTAGCGACCGCCGAGACTGTCCACATATCGGCCAAAAGCACGAAACAGCTGCTCATTTTTATCTTCACGCGGATCTCCTATGATCACGGCTTTTCCGCCCCCGAGGTTCAACCCGGATATCGCTGCTTTGTAGGTCATGCCGCGGGAAAGGCGAAGCACATCGCGCAGGGCCGCCTGTTCGTTTTCGTAGTTCCACATGCGGGTGCCGCCAAGGGCCGGACCCAGCGTGGTATCATGGATCGCAATAATGGCTTTAAGGCCAATGGTAGGCTCGGAGCAGATAACAATTTGTTCGTGCTCGTACGATTGCAACTGGCTGAAGATGGGAAACTGATCGTCAATTTTGTTCGCTTCAGAAGCTTCAATAGTGGTTGATTGCATAGTAACCGTAATTAATTCGTTAAGTCGTTTATGGAATAATTCGGGGCAGAATTATTGAGGGCGGGCCTTCATTCGTTTGCAAGCTGTGGGTTTTGTAGATCAATAATTATGACTAAAACGCATTGGGGCCGGCAATAATAATTTACCCATAGCCCTGTGAAGATATAGAAAAAGCAGGAAATTTAGTAGTGCGGGGCTTTAATTAGTTTCGCTGCGTTATTTGTATAAAATGAGCAAAAATAAGGCTGATTTTTAACTGTGAAATTGTATTTTAATAGTTGTAGCAAAATCACCATCCGTGGATGAGCGCCGGACAGGTCTCAGCCTCCTTATGAAAAAACAAACAAAATATAAATCACTATGTCTTTCCGATGGGTTTATGCAAAACCGGAACAGGAGGAGGCTATATCTGAACTGCAGCAGCAGCTGGGCGTTTCAGAAAAAATTGCGCGCCTGCTTGTATTGCGCAACGTTCATAGCTTTGATAAGGCCAAGGCCTTTTTTAGACCATCCATAAAGCAGCTGCATGATCCATTTCTGATGAAGGACATGGATAAAGCGGCCGAGCGGCTGGCCGTAGCAATAAGGCAGCGGCAAAAAATTCTCATTTACGGCGACTATGACGTAGACGGCACTACTGCCACATCACTTGTATATCTTTTTCTGAAAGATTTTGGCGTTAATGTTGAATACTACATTCCTCACCGCTTCAAAGAGGGCTACGGCATTAACGAAGCCGGCATGCAGCATGCTATTGATACCAATGTTGACCTGATAGTATCGGTAGACTGCGGCATTACCGCTGTTGAAGAAGCCCGTGTTGCACGTGAACACGGCATTGATCTCATCATCTGTGATCACCACAATACGGGTGATGAACTGCCCGATGCCACCGCCATACTCGATCCCAAGCGCAAAGATTGCAATTATCCTTTCGACGGCCTTTCGGGAGCGGGAGTGGCTTTTAAGCTGGTTCAAGGAGTTACCAATGTTCTGGGGCTTTCCAGGCAAATGCCGCTTAAATTATTGGATCTAGTAGCTATTTCCACGGCTTCCGACATCGTGCCGATTGTGGACGAAAACCGCATTTTAATGCGCGAAGGGCTTAAGAAAATTAACGCCGAGCCCCGCCCCGGTATTAAGGCACTGCTGGACCTGATCAACCTGCAGCCGGGTACTATCAAAACTTCGAATATTGTGTTTTCAATCGGCCCGCGAATTAACGCCGCCGGACGCATGGGCGATGCCAGCAAAGCCGTGCAGCTGCTCATTGCTGAGACGGCCGCCGATGCCAACGCCCACGCGCATCAGCTGGAGTCTATTAACATAAAGCGGCGCGACGAAGACAGCCAAACCATGGAAGAGGCGCTGCTTAAAGTAGATAACGAATATAATCTTGATAAAACTTCGTTTATGGTGCTGCATGATGCCGACTGGCACCTTGGGGTGATTGGGATTGTGGCCTCACGCATGGTGGATACCTATTCGCGTCCCACAATTATGCTTAGTACGGTTAATGGCATGTTAAAGGGATCGGCGCGTAGCATCAAAGGTTTTAATATTTACGATGCCATAAAAGAGTGTGAGGATCTGTTGGAACAGTTTGGTGGGCATGAGTTTGCCGCGGGGTTGACCATCAAACCAGAAAACCTGGAAGAGTTTCGTAGCCGTCTCGATAATATTGCCTCGGAAGCCCTCACCGAAGAAGATTTTAAACCAGATTTGTCTATTGATTGCGAACTTGATCTGAGCAAGATTGACATGAAATTCTGGAAGCTGCTCAGCCAGTTCGAACCCTTTGGCCCCGGAAATTTGCGCCCCATTTTTGTGAGTAAAGGCGTGCACGTAGTAGGTGTGCCAACTATTGTTGGTAAGGGACATTTAAAAATGAAAGTAGCCCAAAACGGCAGCGGCGCATTTGATACCATTGGTTTTAATATGCATGAATATTTGCCGTTGATCCGCAACGCTGATGATGAATCAATGCAAATTGCCTACAACCTGGAAGAAAATTACTGGAATGGAAACCGCAACCTTCAACTGAAATTGCGCGATATTCATTTTAGTGAGAACTCATAAAATTTTCGATGTGTTTCTTTGCATAAAGTTGAAAAGCCCTTATATTTGCGAACTCTTAGCTGAAGAACGGGACTGTAGCTCAGTCGGTAGAGCACGCGACTGAAAATCGCGGTGTCGGCGGTTCGATTCCGCCCGGTCCCACTTTTATTATTTGCCTTCCATTAGTTTATAGTTCCACTCTCTTAAAGTTTAATTTTTTATATATATTAGAAAGCGTTAACATTTGTAATCCTTTGTATACAACTACTTGCTTTCTAAGCGATTAAATTCCCAAAATGGAAAATGGTGTACTCATAGTAGAAGATGATGCCCTGCTTTCAATCATCGAAAAACGCATGATTGAATACTTGGGTTATCCTGTTCTTGATTCGGTAAAAACCGGGCAAGAGGCTATCACTGCTGCGCGTACACAAAATCCGGATTTAATTGTAATGGATATTTTTCTGCAAGGTGAGCTAAACGGCATTGATACTATGAAGGAAATACGTAAAGATTCTACGGTTCCTGTCATTTATCTTTCCGGAAGCGACGATCCCGAGTATCATCAAAAAGCAAAAGCGGTGCAGCCTGTTGGATTTTTAACCAAGCCCATTAGCCGCAACGAGCTTCGGGACACCATTGAGAGAGCTATTTTACACAAGGCGAGCTAAAAGCTTTCAGCACGTTCACTTTTTTAGATTTACAAGCACTTTCCCTACTTGTCCCCCTTCTAAAATTTTATCAATTTCAGCATTTAGTTCGTCTAGGCTGCATTCCCGGCAAATACGTTCAAGATTTTGGGGCTTCCAGTCGGTGGCCAGGTGATGCCATATTTTTTTGCGCATGGGCATAAGGCAAATGCCTGAATCAATGCCTTGAAGGTTTATGCCGCGTAAGATAAATGGATAGATGCTTGTGTTGAGTTCGCCGCCGAGAATATTACCACAGCATGCCACGGTGCCATTATGTTGAGTTTGGCGGATGATAACATCCAGCATGGCGCCACCCACCGCATCAACAGCCCCGGCCCAGCGGCTTGAGAGCAGCGGTCGGTCTGAATCATCGCTAAGCTCATCCCGGTTAATAACTTCATTGGCGCCGAGTTCCTCCAAGTAACTTGTTCGATCTATTTTTCCCGTAGCAGCTACAACATTAAAGCCGTTTATATCTAAAATAGCCACGGCCAGGCTGCCTACGCCACCTGTAGCCCCCGTTACCAGAATCGGTCCACTCGAGGGTTCAATGCCGTTTTCAATTAAATGATGGACGCCATAGGCGGCCGTAAAGCCGGCGGTACCCAGCATCATGCTTTCCCGTAGTGAAAGTCCTTCGGGAAGGGGTACAATCCAAT
>NNSL01000351.1 GCA_003123965.1 Balneolaceae bacterium SMO_bin1 | reverse complement strand
AATATCGCGGTGGCGTGCAATAATACCCACGTTACTGCCGTCACCTTTATCGCCGCTGCGGCCGTGAGCAATTTCAATAAGCTTAACTATTGGCATGGATGAAGTATTTTTATGATTCTTTTGATTAAAGATATTGGATTTGAGGATGATGACCCAACAAATTTTTATTTATTTTATACTTTATTAACTCCATTACTACTGCACTTAATGTCTTTATCTCACACCAAAATCAGTAAGTTTTTGAGTTATATACTGCGTCACCACCCCGAAGATATTGGGCTTGATGTTGATGCCCGGGGTTGGGCACACCTGCCTTCGCTTATTTCTAAGGCACAGAATAATGGCCGTTCAATCAGTAAAAAGCAAATAATGGAGGTGATGGAAAAGAGTGACAAACAGCGCTTTTCGCTAAGCGATGATGGTGAATTTATTCGAGCAGGATACGGCCATTCCATCGATGTTGAATTGGGGCTGGAACCAAAATCACCCCCCATACAACTTTTTCATGGTACGGCGCAGCAAAATGTGGCTTCAATCCTGGAAACAGGTCTTCAACCACAAGATCGTATCCACGTGCATTTGTCTGATAATATTGCCGATGCGCAGGCAGTTGGCAGCCGTCACGGGCAACCGAAAATTTTAGAGGTGCAGACTCAGAAAATGTACGCAGCGGGGTTTCCGTTTTATCAATCCGATAGTGAGCCAGCCATCTGGCTGGTGCAAAAAGTGCCTCCAAAATACATCACCGAATCCTAGATGCCTGATGTACCATTTATATTTTAAGAATGGGCCAAGAACCTCTATAGAAAGGAAATATCACTTATTAAAGGCCTGCCAATGGGGATACTCAAGCTTTGTAAGGACTCTTATCACGGAGAGGAAGCTGCAAATATTTCGTTAATCCTACTTTAAAATTTATCTAACTAGTTAGTTTAATTTTGTTCACACATTAAAATAGGCATCGAGCGCCTCAACCATTTTCTCTTTTTTATCTTTGAGATCTTGTTTAATGAGACCTTTTTCGAGCAATACTATACGGTCACAAATGTCGGTAACGTGGGTTAAATCGTGGCTGGAAATTAAAAAAGTAACTTCGCGACGCTCCTTTTCATCGGCTACAATTTTCTTAAGTCGGTTTTGAGAGGTGGGATCCAAATTTTCAAACGGTTCATCCAGTAGTACAATTTGCTTATTGCCCATCATAGCTGAGGCAATACCCACTTTTTTAAGATTCCCTTTAGACAGATCACGAATGTATTTATTGTTTTCTAAAATTTCCCCGTTAAACAGGCCTTCAAATCGATTTAAATGATTGGTTAAATCATCTTTTGAGAGTCCAAATAACTTGCGGAGCATCTCAAAATATTCCATTGAGGTGAGGTATTTCAGCAGCATATGTTCATCCAGGTAGGCGCCCACAACCTTTTTCCATTCCTCGGATTCCTGTACATCCTTGCCTTCAATAAACACGTGCCCGTCGGTAGGCCGGACTAAATCCAGAATCAACCGGAAGAGGGTTGTCTTACCCGCCCCATTGTTGCCAACAAGCCCAAAACATTCAGCTCGCGGAATGTTAAGTGATTCGATATTCAGAACCACTTCTTGTCCGTATTGTTTTTTAAGATTTTCTATCTGTATCATATTTCCTGGCGAAATGAAGATGAAATAGCGTACCTATTTTTCATAATTTTGTTGATCTGAATTTGGGCCAAACCCTCATAAAATATGATGCCCATCACACCTACCGACCCCAACACCACAAGCCCCACCATTTCGTTTACCAGCCACGCTACCGGTAAATAAATTACATATGGCAAACCCATCATAGGAATGGCCATCAAAAACTGTGCGGCCCCCATACCTTCGTAATTAAACATGCTGCCTTTATCCAGATCCATGGGCTTTGGCTTCCACAAAGCTAAATAAACGATGATGTGAATATTAATACCTAGGTTGAATAAAAAGGTGGCGGTATGCACGAAGAGAATATTCCATCCATAATACACATACGGCAATGCCAAAAGAAAAGCACCTACCGAAATGCCAAAAAAGAGCAGATATTTTCCTTTTACCAGTGCTTCAATGCCTTCGTTGTGGGTTAAAAAGAAATCGAAATGAGGTGAATTCCAACTCAGAAAGAGCTGCCCATAATTCATGATGAATAGGCCAGTTATAAAAATACCGATAAAAATAGTTAACGCTGGCAGCTCGGTGTTGAGGGCGTACGAACCATCCGTGTAAAAAATAAGTCCATAGGCTAAAAAAAGCAGCGATAAGATTAAATAATTACGGCTTTTTTGTGGCGGAGAATTAGTTTCAGTTCTAAATCGGCTACGGCCCCAGCCAGCCCAAATCGATCGAAAAACGTGATATTATCGCCCACCACCCACATTTTTTCGCGCTTGCCAATTTCTTCAATATAGGCGTGCTGCTTGTAATACACGTAGGCTATTAAGTAGGTGGTCACAAATAGTACTAAGGTAAGTAAATAGGGAAGAGAGCCCTGCAAGGCTGCTGTATAAAAAGGGGCCACAAAAGCCCCAATGTTAAACCAGCCGTACCATGCGCTGCCGGTGCCGGCTAAAAATATCGTGAACAGCATGATGATACCAATCACCTGATCGCCGTACGACTGCTTGAACCAGAGCATGAGCCAGTGCACCGACCAGCTGGTCATAATAATCGTTAAAAGCCAAAACACGGCCACAGTAGATCCATAATCACCACTTACGGCAGTGATAAAGACCGGTGTAAAAAGCAAAATGGGGATAAGATTGAAAGGTGATATAAATGATCGCAGCAGCAGAAAATGTACAATTTTCGATCGGCTGATGGGCAGATGCAGGAAACTCTCAAGTTCAATAACCGACATTTTTTGCAGGAAGTAGCGGTACATCATTTCCAGCAAAAAGAAATACACCAGGTAATTATTGAGCACCCGTGTGGTATCCTGCTCACCGGTTACCTTTTCAATAATGGTGGGTAGGCTAAACCCCAGCAGGGTGATGTTGATGAGAATAATAAGCCCAAAAAATCCCAGCACAATACCTGCAATAAGTTTACGCCCCAATGAAACAGAGCGTATGGCTTTGAGGATCTGTAATTTAAAGAGCCGGAATAACATGGATCGGTTTAAATTATTTGATAGTGCCTACCTTGATTGGAATTTCACCAGCCTGCGTTGCCTTTTCGGTGATAGCTTTTTCCTGCTTGGGATCCACTACCGCTATGAGCCCGATACCCAGGTTAAAGGTCGCTCGCATGTCGTCTTCGGGCACGTTCCCCAGCTGTTGAATAAGCTTGAAAATAGGTGGTTGTTTCCATGCATTCCAGTGCACGTCAAGTGATAGCCCTTCTGGCAAAATACGCTTAGTATTGCCAACAATGCCGCCCCCCGTGATATGTGAAAACCCATGCAGCCCGTCCATCCCGCGTAGTTCTTTGATAAGCGGCAGGTATGATTTATGGATTTTCAGCAGGGCTTCACCAACCGTGCTGTCAAGCATATCCACGTGATCGTCTACTTCGAATTTGGAGAATAGCACTTTACGCGCCAGTGAGTAGCCGTTGGTGTGGATGCCCGTGCTTTTGAACCCAAGCAGCACATCACCCGATTGGATATTTTTTCCGTCGATAATTTTCTGCCGGTCTACCATGCCAACAATGGTGCCCGCCAAGTCAAATTCACCGGCGTTGTAAATGTCGGGCATTTCGGCTGTTTCGCCGCCGATTAACGCCACCCCGTTTTCTTTACAAGCCGTGGCAAAGCCTTTTACTACCTGGTACCCTACGTCTTTGTCGAGTTTGCCCGTGGAAAAGTAATCCATAAAAAAGAGCGGATCGGCCCCGCAAACGGCGATGTCATTCACGCAGTGATTCACCAGATCCTGGCCAACGGTATCGTAGGTTTCAGTCTTGAAAGCCACAATCAATTTTGTGCCCACCCCATCAACGCTGCTCACAAAAACGGGTTCATCATACCCTTGTAAATCCGGTTTAAAGAATCCACCAAACCCGCCAATATTGGCTAAAACAGCATCACTGTGGGTTTCTTTAACGACGTCTTTGATCGAATCAACCATTTCTTCACCGGCCTCAATATCAACGCCGGAATCTTTGTATGTAAACTTTTTCTTGCTCATCAGGTCCAGTTTTGTTGGTCTTTAAAAGTGGTTATATGCGCTAAATGATGCTTTCCATGCCAGGCATACAGGCCTATCAGACTTTTCACAATCATAGTCCCGGATTCGGGGTGGACCAACTCGCGATTCAGCTGATCTTCATCCAGTGATTTCAGGATTGTTGCCCATCGCTCATGCAGTCCTTGTATCATTTTCAGCGATGTCTCAACAGGGAGGCTGTTATCCGGCAGGTTAGCCCATTGATTTTGATCATAAGGTTTAATTGTTGGCCGATTTTCGGTCAGGGCTAAGTTTAATTCGGGTGTAGCCATTCAGGTGACTATCAGCAATGTGATGCACAACTTGGCGAAGTGTCCATCCGTTTTCACGATAGGGGGTGTCAAGTTGGCTGGCTGACAATGATTTGGTTGCATTGGCTAATTGACGTGGAAGAGCTTCAATTTCATCAATCCAGGTGGCAACATCACGTGGAGTTGCTTGCTTTTTAGCACGGTATTCCCCGATAGGATACTTTTGTTTGTCAGTCATGTTTTGGCAAGTAGGAGATTAGCTCTTCAAACTGATATGAATATAGAAATATTGATTCTGGTTTGTAAGTATTTTTTCTCCACATTATACACCGGAAAACATAAAACATTATAAGATTTAAATACTTGTAGTACGTAGTAGGGGCTGTGGATATGTTGATAATTAAATCACCCACATTACGTAATAATTTTTATGGTGTGTGTTGATAACTTTGTGGATAAAACACCCTTGTTTTTATTAGGTTTAGCCGACTTGTTTAAAAGTTATTCACAATTCCAGGTTTAGAACTATTTGGTTCTAAATTGTTATCTACACCAAATTTTAACTGTATAACCTGTTGATAACCGATTTATAATGTTGAACGGTGTGGAGAATATTTTGTTAATGCGGTACAATTTCAGTTATTAAAAAGTTATTCACACGATAGTTAACACATTACCCACAGGTTTTTATGAAAGTTGTAGTACAACGCGTGCAGCAGGCAGCTGTCCATGTGCATGATGAAGCCATTGCCAGCATTAATCAGGGTCTTTTGGTGCTGGTGGGTATCAAGCAGGGTGATACCAAAGCAGACATTGATTGGATGATTCAAAAGTTGCTTAAAATGCGCATTTTTGATGACGAAGACGGCAACATGAATGATTCGGTCACCGATATAGGGGGCGGTGTATTACTGGTGCCAAACTTTACCTTGTATGGTGATGCCTCGAAAGGCAACCGCCCTGGGTTTAGCGCCGCAGAAAGCCCAGATAAAGCCCGCAAGCTCTATTCGTATATGGTAGAAAAAATGGAAGCAAGCACAGACTTACCGGTTGAAAGCGGCAAATTTGGGGCATATATGGATGTAAGCTTAACCAATGATGGGCCGGTAACCATCGTACTCGAAAGCAATAGTTAAACCCGTAATGCCTGTTATCTTTCTTTTCATTGACGGTGTAGGATTGGGTGAAGCGGATAAAACAAATCCTCTATATTCAGATCAGTGGAGCGGATTTACCAGTATGAGCAATGGGCAGCCGCTGACGAAGCAAACGGCCAATATAATCGAAGATTCCCATGTATTTACATCTGTAGATGCCACACTTGGCGTTGATGGCCTACCGCAAAGCGGTACGGGCCAAGCGTCGCTGTTTTCCGGCCAAAATGCTGCCAAAGAAATAGGCAAGCATTTTGGGCCGTTCCCGCATTCGGGCATCAAGCATCTGCTTCGCGAGCAGAGTTTATTCCATAAAGCGCAGCAGTTAGGCAAAAGCTGTTCCTTTATAAATGCATACCCGGAAATATTTTTCAGAAAAGCCGAAAAGCGTGATCGATGGAGCTGTACAACATTAATGAGTAAAAGCGCTGGCATTACTCTAAATACAACCGATGATGTTAAGCAGGGTAACGCGATTACGGCAGGCATTACGCAGCAGGCCTGGCGTGAAAAATTAGAGCTCGAAGGTACCTAGAATATCACCTTCTGAAGCAGCTATCCGGTTAATTAATCAGTCGGTTAATTACAATTTAGTGCTGTATGAGTATTATCTAACCGATAAAGCCGGGCATAGTCAGAGCCAGGATAAGGCAAGAGAGGTATTACAGCGTTACGATGAATTTTTAGGCATGCTTATCAATTATCGACCGGAGGATACAACACTGGTGTTGTGCAGCGATCATGGTAACATTGAAGATTTGTCTACCAAAACGCATACCTACAATACTGTGCCGCTATTTGCAAAAGGACCGGGAGCCGGGGCATTTAAAAATGCCCGGAGTATTATGGATGTAACCCCGGGCATTATAGATGTACTTAAAAAGGAAAAGTGATTCAGAGATAGATTATTCGAGGGCGCTTTTAATGCGGCCGAAAATTTCATCAACCGTACCAACACCGTCTACTTCTTCTACAATGCCTTGCTCCTGGTAGTACTCTTGTACAGGCAGGGTTTCATTCCAGAACACTTCGAGACGCGTTTTAACTTTCTCTTCGGTATCATCAGATCTGCCTTCACCCCGGCTTAAAATACGTTTGATCAGTTCGTCCTGGGGAACCCGCAGCAAGATAAAAGCATAAAGCGATTCTCCGTTGTCCTTTAAGAAATCGTCATAAGCTTTGGCTTGATCGACGGTTCGAGGAAAGCCATCGAGCACATATCCGTCGCTGTATTTATCTTTCTGCAGCTCTTCTTTAACCAGCGCCACCACCGTTTCGTCGGGCACCAGTTCACCAGCATCAAGAATGGATTGTACTTTTTTACCCAGTTCGGTTTTATTCTTTATCGCGGTTCGGAAAATTTCACCCGTAGATAAGTGCGGAATATTATATTCATCTTTAATCAGATTCGCCTGGGTGCCTTTACCAGCGCCGGGCGGGCCAAAAATAATAACTCTCATACCTGAAAAATAAATTTAAAGGTTTTCCTTGAGGCTGTGAAAATAGTACAAAAAGCGCTGCAGAACAAAGCACAAATAATTGGAAGCCTTTGCTATATTATGTATCGTAAAAGAAAATTTTGGTTAACAATTTATTATGACTTGGACCGAGTTGGGTGATTATCTTAACCGAATTCTGAATTTCGTGCTGTTTCAGGTGAAAGAAACACCGGTTACGGTGTTGTCGGTGCTTATTTTCGTTCTGTTTATTACCGTATTTATTTTTATGGGCATTTTAGCCCGCCGGGCGTTAAATCAACGTATTTTTAAAAAACTAAAGATTGATCCCGGGACCAGCTATACGCTTTCACGCATTACGCAGTATGTAATTATCACCATTGGGGCGTTGGTGTCTTTTCAATTTGTGGGTATTGATTTAAGTGGTTTGGCCGTGATTTTTGGACTGCTCTCGGTTGGTATTGGTTTTGGCCTGCAGAATGTAACGTCCAACTTTATTTCGGGGTTAATTATTTTATTTGAACGGCCCATTAGCGTGGGCGACCGGGTAATGGTGAGCAATATTGAGGGCGATGTAACCGAAATTAATATACGATCAACCAAGGTTCGCACGGTCAATAACATCTCAATTATAGTGCCTAATTCTGAGTTTGTGTCAAAAGATGTGGTAAACTATTCGCATGGCGATCCCACCTACCGGCTGGATGTAAACGTGGGAGTTTCGTATGGCTCTGACTTGGAAACGGTTGTAAAAGCATTGAATGAAGTGGCCAGCGAAAATAAGATGGTCCTTTCAAGTCCACAGGCCGAAGTGCACCTGATAGAGTTTGGGGATTCATCTTGGAATATGCAGCTACGCGCCTGGATTGGTGATGTTAAAGATTACCCACGGCTGCGAAATGAGTTGAACCAGGCCATCGTCCACAAATTCCGTGAATACAACGTAGAAATTCCCTTCCCGCAGCGCGATCTGCACGTACGCAGTTCGGTTGATGTGCCTATCAAAAATAAGAATTCAGAGTAAGCCAAAGGGCTTTAGTATCGGGCAATAAAAAAGCCATCACCCCAAAAGATGATGGCTTTTCTGTTTGTAAGATTTAATAATTATCCAGTTTTATTCTTCCCCAAGTTCAGCTTCAGGCACGTGGTCGCCTTCATTCTTCACGTAATGATCCAGCCAGTTTACCCAGCGGGTCCACAAGTCAAGTATAGTTTCTTTGGCGCCGGGGCCGTGAGCTTCATGCGGGTACATGTACATAGCGGCTGTTTTGCCGATGCCGTTTAAGGCGTGGAACATGCGGCGTGAGTTGGTGGGCCAGGTTCCTACATTCTGGTCTTCAGCGCCGTGATACATTAGCAGGGCACCGTCCATTCGATCAGCCCAGAAAATAGGAGACATTTCTACATATCGATCCTGACCGCGCCAGAGATCGCGAGGCTCGCGCTGGAAGCCCATCGGGGTAAGGGTCCGGTTAAAGTTACCGTCGCCGGCAATACCTGCTTCAAAGAATGAAGTGTGAATCATGGCGTTGGCTGCACCAAAGGCACCGTAGCTGTGTCCGCCAATAGCAACCCGCTCGCGATCAAGGAAGCCCTTTGAAACGGCGCTGTCAATCACCACGGTACTGTTTTGCACAATGCTCCATACAAAGCCATCGTTGGGAGCGCCGCGCTCAGCTGCAATAGGCCAGTCGGCATCTATTATGGCATAGCCGCGCTTGATTAGAAATTCCGGTGAGCGGCTGTAGACACCCGGGAAGTTATTTTTATTGTAATCGCGCTGCGATTCGTCGTAATCTTCCTGATCATCGTACTCCGATGGATAATGCCAGATGAGACCGGGAAGGGGATCGCCGTTCCAGTCGCCGGGCATCACTACCTCTACCCAGAATTCAAATCCGTCGGCGCGTTTCACCTTAAAGCGGTTGCGCTGGGCATTGGTGATGGCTTCGTTATAATCTTCATTATTGGTGAGTTTAGTTTCTTCACCAGAATCAAGGTTCATAAGCCATGAATCGGGATGCATGTCGGGCGACTCCCGGGTAACTACCACTTCACTCACTTCGTCGTTGAGTACGGCCGTTACACGCTCATAGGCATCTTCAGCGCTTTGAAAAATACGCTCCTTTTCGCCTGATTTTATGTTGACCATGTCAATAAAGGGGCGCGGGGCATTTTCCAGTGGATCCTCGTAATACTGCGTGCCCGAAAGGTAGACGTGTTCGCTATCTGGCGATAAGCGTACTACAGAAAGACCTGTCTCCGCCGTAGTCATCATAATGTTGCCGGGATCTTCGTAAAAATCGTCGTTGTCATACTTATAAATAGTGAATGAGGTGTCGGGATCATCGGGATAAACGGCGTACAGATGATCATCACCGCCACTTTCTCCAGAAATAAAGAGCACGTCAGAGCCTTCTGCATAATGAACCGATTCCATCTCGCTCTCAGATTCATAAATTACATTTTGGTCGTCTTCACCAAAGGGCGGCATCCACTGAATGACGCGGTAGATTTCTTCTTCCGGCTCTTCCTCTTCGTTTGCATCTTCCTCATCCGAATCACCATTCCCATTGTCTTCTTCTTCCTCCTCATCGTGGGG
>NNSL01000369.1 GCA_003123965.1 Balneolaceae bacterium SMO_bin1 | reverse complement strand
TCGGTATATTTTTGAGGGCTTTCCCTCCTACTTTCTTCTTCAAGCGGTAAGTCTTGCCATCTGCGTATTATTTGTGATGCTTTTTTCGGCATTTTTACGCGAACGGTCTCCGTTCTACTTCCGGCACTCATAATTTTTGGAGAAACCTTCGCCTACTCCTTTGGTAAAATTGATCATGACTTAATCATCTGGCTCATTCCGTGGATGATGACATTGGCCGGATGGGGAAACAGTTTTTCGATTGACAGCATGCGCAAGATCGATACTGAATCATCTGAAGCCTGGCCTGTTGCAATGACAGCCCTGCTGCTCGGTTTTGCCTTTTTTACGGCCGGTGCGGCCAAGGTTATGGGCGGCTGGCTCGATTGGTCTACCCAAGCTAGCAAGTATTATGTAATGCAATCGGAGCTGGTGTTCAATCGGACTACTTTTTTAGGTTCTTTTTCACTGCAGCTGCTGCCCGACGTGCTTTGGGAACTGGCCGACTACGCGACCGTATTTTTTGAAGTCGGGTTTTTAATCGCCGTAATCAACAAAAAGGGGTTTCAACGTTTTGTGTTCGCAGCACTGTTTTTTCATTTATTTATATTTTTAACTATGGGCATTACCACCAGCTGGCTTTACATAGTGTATCTACTCTTCATCAACTGGTCTGTAGTTTTGGAAAAAATTGATCTGAACCTACTGCAGCGAATATTCACGGTTCGGGCTTTCACAGCATTGTTAATTGCCTATACCGCAATTTATTCAATCGGGCAGCAAATTCTAACACATCCTGGAGTCACCACCATTGCTCCGGCTTCAATCATCGCACATAATCTATCTATCAACTATTATAAATTCTTCGGTGTTTCTACTATTTTGGCAGGGCTGATGATTGGCATATACATCTGTTTTATAGCACATTACCGAAAAAAAGATGCCATCCGTTAATCATTTTAAATGAATTATATTTATGCCTCACCTTAAGTTTGCAGTGGTTGGATGTGGGAACATCGGTCAGCGCCATATCAACGTGATTTCCAATGAGCCCAAAGCCACCTTAACCGATATTTGTGATAAGGATTACGCCAAGGCCAATCGGTTGGCATCAGAGTTAAATGGGGTGACGGCCTATCAGGGCTTCGACAAAATGCTTGAGGCAACTTCGGCGGAGATCATCTGCGTGTGCACTCCCCACGGTCTGCATGCACCCATGAGCATAAAGGCCGCCCGCGCCGGCAAGCATATTCTCGTGGAAAAACCAATGGCACTGACTTCCAGGCAAAGCCAGCAAATGATTGAAGTAGCCGAAGAAGAAAATGTGCGACTTTTTGTAGTTAAACAGAACCGCTACAATAAACCCATTGCCTTAGCCAAAAAAGCCTTGGAAGAAAATAAACTGGGCCAGATTTTTATGGTGCAGTGCAACGTAATGTGGAATCGCCATGCGGGATATTATGCCAATTCATCGTGGAGGGGAAAAAAAGAACTCGAGGGCGGCGCACTTCATACGCAGGTCAGCCACTTTATTGATTTATTGATATGGTGGTTCGGTGACCTCAAAAACGCGCAAACTATTACCGATACGCTACATCAAAACGTAGAAATTGAGGACTGCGGGGTTTCGGCTCTTCGGTTTAAAAGCGGTGTTATTGGATCACTTTTTTGGACCACTTGCGTCTATAATGTCAACTATGAGGGCAGCATCACCATCATTGGTGAAAACGGCACAATTAAAATTGGCGGAAAATACTTAAACGAAATTGAATTTTGGGATGTAAAATCTTACCCGCTGCCAAAAGACATTGAGCTCGATGACGAACCTAATTTATACGGCTCTTACCAAGGCTCGAGTTCCAACCACGACAAGCTATTCAGCGATTTAATTTCCAAAATTATTTCTGAGCGCGAAGGCATGGTTGAAGGTTCCGAAGGCATGAAAACTATTGAGGCCATTGAAATGATTTACGGGGGCGAATCTAAGGATGAGTGATTTTGAGCTTTCCAAAATACCATCCGGCAAAATCGATCAGCTGCCCGAATCGCTGCATCCCAACCTGTTTACGTCGGCTGCCTGGCTCGGCCTGCTGGTTGATCAGTATGATTTTGATTTTTATGTGATCAAGCAATCGGAGACCCAAAATTTCCTGCCCGCGGCCAAGATCAGCCACTTTGGATTTTCAAAAGTAACGGTGCTGCCCTTCTGCGATTACATCGTGCCCTCGGCTCAAGATGCGCCAGCTCTGGCAAATATCATCCGGGAAATCCAAAAGCAATTCCCGGATATTCCCATTGAGTTCAAAATTACGTTACCTGCTGCTATAAATGCCAAGCTCCTTCCTTTCCCGCTTCATCATACGGCTTACTGTCACACCGTAGATACCGCCAAAAACCTCGATGAAGTTGAATCGGCCATGGATAATTCATTTATGCGCGGCGTGCGAAAAGCCCAATCACATGACTTGAACATTTCCATGCGCAGCGATGTGGAAGCCCTTGACCGTTTCTATGAAATATACTGCCGGCAACGCATCTCAAAATTTGGAAAATTACCGCAGCCATACTCTTTCTTTGAAAAGCTGCGCGACCGATTTTTTGGCAGCGACAACGGTTTTATCCTGCAGGTGGAAAAAGATTCAACCGTAATCGCCTCCATGGTTATTCTCTCTCACCATAATACGCTGTACTATAAATTTGGCTGCTCCCTGCAAGAATACCTCAACCATCGGCCCAATAATTTACTGTTCTACGAGCTATTCAAATATGCCTGCAATAATAATTTTTCAAAAGTTGATTTGGGACTCAGTGGCGTGAGTGATAGCTATAAGGGCCTGCGAAGGTTTAAAGAATACATGGGCGGCGTGCCAGAAAATATCTATTCGCTTCGCATTGAACCAGATGCCTATGATGATACCGCCGAGCAGCAGCTGAATGAATTTACCAGCCGGCTTACCCAAACCATCGTAGAGCAACAGCCAAACTACGAGCAAGCTGACGCTTTCAGCGAAACTCTTTATCCCTACTTTGCATGAAATTCGGCATTTTAGGAAATAACGATGGACCCCTCTTTCTCCTCAAAGCTCTGCAAGGCAGCGATCTGCATCCCGAGCTTGTAGGACTTCAAAAGCCGGTTTCTGGAAAATTGAAAGATAGTTATCAACAAGAGTTAGGCGATAAAGTCCCTTTTTTTCAGGGATTCGATGAACCAACTTTAATAAAAAACTCAATTCTCATTCCCTTGATTTGCTGATAAACTGCTTTTGCAATTTTCGGTTTGATTCGCTCCTGCATCAACCATTTACCGTGCTGAATGTGCACCTTTCACCGTTGCCTAAATACCGCGGGCGGCATCCCGTGCAGTGGGCGCTGATCAACGGCGAAGAGGAGTTCGGTATTTCTATTCATAAAATGACCGAAGAATACGATGCAGGCGATATTTACTGGCAAAAAATGGTGCCCGTTGACGAAGGCATGAGTGTAGAAGCGCTGCGCAACCGGTTAATGGAAGCGCTGCAGAGTCATTTTCACCATTTCCTGGCAGCCTTAAGTGAGAATAGAATAGTTCCTCGTACGAATGATGATCAGCAGTCATCATATGTGCCACGCCGTTACCCACAAGACAGCGAGCTTAGCGAGTGGCATAATGGCAAAATGATTTTCCGTAAGGTGCAGGCCTTAGGCAGCGAAGATTATCCAGCTTATATTATCACCGATGATCAAAAAATTGTATGCACCCAGGCACGATTGGGCGAAAAAGTAAATCAACCCGTAGATCAACCATATATTAATCAAATAAGTGAGACTGAATTCCAGGTTGTCTGTTGCGATCAGCAAACAGTATGGCTGCAGTGCCAAGAATCTGATATGGCGTACCTGCATCCGGGAATGGAAATTGAGCCCCAATAGCCACACTTCCAATCTGAAATCACCAAAATAGCTTTAGTGATGCTGTGAATTCGGAACAATCTAGAACGCAGCTAGTGCTCTTTTAACCTCGATTTGCAACCCACTCACATTTTGGAGCAATTACAACCCCGTGGCTGCGCGGATCCGGTGATATGCCTGTTCCGTACACATCTTTGTCTAGCACTGTAACATTGGCGACATCAGTGATATGATCTTCTACATCGAGTCCAACCCCTGCCCAGAGCGCTATTGAGTACGTGTTGGGCATTAAGTTCAGCGAAGGAATATCAATACGTAGCTCACCGCTGCCGGGCTCAACACTAAATAATTCGCCCTGATTTTTATTGTCGATCTTCATTATCACATCATTGTAATTGCGGCAAAAGTTGACGGTCACCTGCAGGTTCTCAATCAACCGTTCCGCCTGATAATGCAACTGTATTTTTACAGGCTGGTGCGGCTCTATCCCTTTTCCGTTATTAATTGAAATTTTCTGAAAACGAAAGTTCCCCGCCCCATTGCGGTCGGTTCTATGGGCAAGTGATATATCGGGTGTGCTGTAGAGTGATTGTTCTCTGTATTTTTCGATGGTCTCCTCAACGGCGCCGGCATAAGCAATGGAGCCGTTTTCGAGCAATATACAGCGGGTGCACAAGCCTTGTACGGCCGCCATGTTGTGACTAACAAACAAGATGGTTCGGCCACCTTTGCCTACATCATCAATTTTGTCGATGCATTTTTGCTGAAACGAGATATCACCGACCGCCAGCACTTCATCAATAATCAGTATTTCTGGTTCCAGGAAAGCCGCAACAGCAAAGCCAAGCCGCACCTTCATGCCCGACGAATACCGTTTAATGGGCGTATCAATATATTTGGCAACACCCGCAAATTGTACGATATCATCTAGCTTCTGGGCGATTTCATTCTTGGTCATACCCAGTATGGCGCCATTCAAAAAAATATTTTCCTTGCCAGTCATTTCGGGGTGCATGCCCGTACCTACCTCCAGCAAGGTTCCCGTTCGGCCTTTCATTCTTATAGTGCCGCGGGTAGGCCCCGTAACTTTCGAAAGCAGCTTTAAGCAGCGTTGATTTGCCAGCTCCGTTTGCCCCGATGATGCCAAGAATTTCTCCCTGCTGCACCTCAAAACTAATGTCGCGCAAGGCCCACACGTAATCCTGCGTACCAGCAGCCTTGCGATCATTTACCGTACCCACCGTGGCGTATGGATCCTCTTTACCACGGACCCCAGCCCACCATCGGTTAAGATCATGTGCTAAGGTACCCGTGCCCACCTGCCCCAGCTTATACTGCTTAGATACATTTTCAACTTTGATGGTAGTTTCGGCCATGGTAAAAGACTAAACGGTATCGATAAAATTTTGCTCAGTTTTATTGAAAATCAATAGCCCTACAAATAAAAGCACGATTGCAAATGAAAAACTATACCCCAGTCCCACCATTCGTATTTCGCCGGCGCCCGTAAATACAAAATTAAATGCATCAATAAGGTGACCCATGGGATTAATAAAAGCGATTAAATCACCGTGGGGAAGTTTATCAGCGAATATTGCATAGGTAGTTGCAATACCCGGGGTGATATATTTTAGCAGCGGCACCACGAACTGGAACAAGAATTTAAGGTCGCGATATTTTGTAGTTAGCGAAGAAACAATTAGCCCAAAACCCAATGCGAGTATTCCCATCAATAAAATTAATAAGGGTAATATGTAAATCTCAGTTTGCAGGTATAAACTTCCGCTCGTAAGCAGTAAATACCCAACAGCAGCCAACAGCAAACAAAGCTGTACCCCCAGCTTCAGTAAATTTGAAATAGCTACTGAAATTGGCATCACAATACGGGGATAATACACTTTGCCAAAGATGTACTCATTCTTTTTAAACGTATCTGCCGTAGCCAACATGCAGTCTTGGAAATACTGCCATAAAATTGGTCCAGACAGGTAAAACAAAAAAGCCGGCACGCCCGCCGGACCAAGGTTTGCAAGTCCACCAAATACAAATAGATTAATTACTCCGGTAAATACAGGCTGAATAATAAACCAAAGCGGACCTAGGATGGTTTGTTTGTAGTGTGTAACAAAATCACGCCGAACGAACAGCAATATGAGATCTCGATATTGCCAAACCTCTCGAACATTTAAACTCAGCCATCCCCTTTCAGGACGTATTACTTCAGTCCATTTATTCATTCATATTGTACTTAAAATGTCTTTACCCAGATGTTGGTCTATCGATAAAAACCAATACAAATCACTTAACCTGCTTCCTGTGGTTTGATTTATAATAGCTATAATTGGGTTATAATAATATTCAGCTCTTCTAATTTGAATAAAGTAACACGGTAATCAACCGTTATTTACCTGTGACACTACATTAACCTGTAAAAACTATGCCAAACCAATTATTTGCGTTTATTTTGTAGTAACCCACCATTTTGTGTAAGAAATGCGGGCAATGTTTTGCGATAGTGAAAAAAGCAACACAGCGCCGGCAAATAGTTTTGTATTTAAAGCAGTTAATTACAACTTTGGCAGGAAGATAGACGCTATCTACACATTAAATACTGTTACGTAATATGGCTCCCAAGCTGCTCAAATTTGATATTATTCATCCAACCTCCTACCTGGATAAGAAGAAAAAAGAATGGAATGATTTAGATGAACTAAGCGCGGCTGAGTACCGGGACCGTTTGATAGGCCTGCGCAGCAATTACAGCGACTTTTACACCCATTACTTAAGCGAACTGGGCTGGAAAGCAGAGGAGTTTTTTTTGCTTGACGACACCTACCTGAATAAGCTCGGGAAAGAGCTGTTTGGGATGAAATACCCGGTAGAAAAAGCAAAGAGCAAAGCACTTCATCGCCTGCGGCCCACCCAATGGGGATGGACCCAAAAAGTCATTCACAACTATATAAAAAAGTTTCAGCCTGATGTAATTTTTGCCCGATCGCAGCCTATGCCCAGCCGCTTTTGGCAGCAATTCAGAAAAAACAGCCTGTTGGTTGCGCGACTTTCCGCGCGCCTGCCGCGCCGCTGGCACCCCGATGACTGGGATCTTATATATACAGATCTGGAAGAATTTAAAGCATTTTTTGAAGCTCACGACGTAAAGACCCGCCTGAACCGGCAAGGGTTTGACCCCCGCATTCTGGATGAACTGGAAGACCGCCCCCCAAAGCATGATGTTGTTTTTGTAGGCGGCATGGGCACCCAAAATTTTTCACACCGCACCCATTTTTTCGAAAAAATTGCCGGTAAAATTAATTTTAAATGGTGGGGTTACTGGTGGGAATTTGGCGGGCGGGGCAGCCTCGAGGATTTTCCCAATCTAAAACAAACGTTTCAAGGGCCCTATTTCCGGACTCGAAATGTACCAACTTTACAATGACAGCAAAATTGTGCTGAACGATTACGTAGATACCTCAAAAAATATTGGCTTTAACCAACGGATGTTTGAAGTAATGGGTGTGGGTGCATTTATGCTTACACGACAGGCTAAAAATTTTGCAGACGATTTTCCCGACAATATTTTCGCCACATTCACTGACTCTGAAGACTGCCTCGAAAAAATAGATCACTATTTAGCCAATCCCGATCGAAGAAATGAAATTGCCCGCAATGGACAACAGCACGTGAAGGAGCACTACAATTATGCCGATATTATCCGTGCATTTGATCAAGAGCTGAGGATTGCGCTTTCAAAACGGTGATTACCGGGTTATTCTAGCCAAAAAGAGCTTCCACACAAACATTAGGGAACGATAATCACTGCGTACGCTGCGGGCTAAATATTTTAGCATGGCAAACCACCGTTTTTGACTGAACGCTTTGGATGCCAGCTCAATGCCATACTCAGATTCCGGATTTAAAAACGTATCGGGTGGAATATTAATATGCTTGCGAAACAGCTCCACATCCGATTCATAAATCTCAAGTCCGGTTTTTACTTCAGAAAAAAGCTGTGATACCCCTTCGCTGTGCACGTTGTAGCCTGCCAAAAGCCCCTTAAAATATTTTATTTTTCCGTGCTCGGCAGCAATCAGCTGAAGAGCGTGGTCGGCTCGGTACACTTGCCTGAACCACCCGGGTAATTCGCTGATGTATTTTCTTCGCATGAACACCGACGCCGACGGAATGTGAAATTTTTTCTGCGCTATATCGTGAATGGCAAAGGTTGATGAGCTTTTCAGATCATAATATTGTTCACTGTACTTTCTCCTTTTCATGCCCTCATAAATAAACCAGGCATCGTGAAAACAAAATGCGTAGTCAGAATTGGCATCCATGAAGTCAGCCTGTTTCTGCAGTTTGTCTTCACTAATCCAGTAATCATCTCCGTCGCAGAACGCAATGTACTTTCCGCGTGCCGAGCGAAGGTTGGTCAAGTTGTTCTTGCGGCCGGCTATGCCTTCTTCATCATGCTCATCCTGCAGGTTCAGCTTAATCAGATCGGGATAGCGTTGTTTATAATCCAGTAGAATATCGCGGGTTCCGTCGGTGGAATAATCATCACCAATAATTATCTCGTACGGAAAATCAACCTGCTGCTTAAGTGCCCCTTCAATGGCTTTTTCTATAAATTCAGCTTGGTTGTACGTAATAATCGAGACTGAGACTTTGTACGGATGTGAATGGTCAGCCATTTAAAACTATGCTGGAAATATTGAATTTAAGAAGCGCTAAATTTAATCAATTAAATCGCAGTTGTATAGTTTATTATTTTTGCCAGCTGTTTTTTACGCATCGATAAACGAGACTATACATTAGTTTCTTTATGGGGTGCTTGCCTTTCTGGGTTGCCAGCTTCAACCAGTGGGCCAAATGCGAGCGGTCGTATTGATACACTTTGTATAGAGCGGCCATCATTTTCAAATAGTTTCCTTTTGCCTTATAGCGCAATGTGCGCACCATGTGAAACTGAGCCCTGTAACAGTACGGCCTGGCCTTTTGATCTGGAAAATGCTGCGCGAGAATGGCCTGATCATTTTTTAAAACTTTGGTCCACATTTTACCCGAAAAATATTTTTTCCCCACGCTCTGGCTAGTCCATATTTTCCCAATTTTAAGGTCCTTGAAATACCTGCCCGGCCCTTTCTGAAGCGCCATCAACTGTAAAAACTGATCCGCTAAATAAACATCCTGAAACCAGGCGGGAAGAGGCGTAATGCAGGTTGATCTGAAAAAAGCGGATGAAGCAATAATGGGCATTTCTTCTTTAACAATGCTCCGGTAGCTAAAATCAGTTGAGGAATGCATCATCGGAGACCTACTGCTTTGCAAGAAACGCTTGCCGGAATTCTCGTAAACCATAAGTGCATCACAAATGCACAGGGTATATTCGGGGTTGGCATCCATAAAATCAGCCTGCCGCTGCAACTTATCGGTGCTGATCCAGTAGTCATCACCATCTAAAAAAGCGATGTATTGACCGGTTGCCGAGGTGATATTATCCGTATTATTTCGGCGCCCCGGAATGCCTGCTTCATCATGATCGGGCTGCAGATTCAAGGTAATTAAATCGGGATAACGCTGCTGGTAGTCCAACAAAATTTCACGCGTGCCGTCGGTGGAGTAGTCATCACCAATAATGATTTCATAGCCAAAATCCACTTCCTGATTAATTTGCGCTCTCAACTGCTCTCCGAATATAATCAGCCTGGTTGTAGGTTATTATGGATACCGAAACTTTATATGGATACTCACGGCTGATCATTCATATTTAATTTGATAGAGCTTAGTTACAATAGTGCAAAATTGTGTGCATTCTTAAACAGGGGGTTGTCCTTGTCTTCTTCATCCC
>NNSL01000402.1 GCA_003123965.1 Balneolaceae bacterium SMO_bin1 | reverse complement strand
TCTGTTTCACGGGGAAACGGGCTCCAAGCCGTGAACCCTTTTTTCTGCTCATCATCGGCGTGTCGCCACTCGAATGTACCACCGTATTGCCCGCTCTCAATTCCCAGATGATCGCGATACCAATCTCGCGTTTTTTCTGGATTGTCCGTTTTAAAAAAGATACCACCAATGCCAGTAACACGTTTCATGCCCACCTCTTTAATTTTATTGTTTTCGTATCCAGCTTGAAATATTTCCGGCCAGCACCACTATAACGCTACCCACCACCGTATAGAGCGGCCAGGCAATGGCCAGCCCATCACCCGGTAATATGTTCTGCACGGGACCTTCAACCATAAATAGCAGCGCTAAAAGACCAAGGAAAAACCCAAAAAGGGCGTCCTTAGTATCGGGTTTTTGGAACAGGCGGCCTAGCAAAAATGCTCCCAGCAACCCACCATAGGTGTAAGATGCAATTCCGAGCCCAAGTTCCACAACGGCCGGACGTTCGCCCTCCTGCAATTGAAGATAAGCAAAAAAGAAGGCTGAGCACGTTAAAATAGCGGCCCAAATGATGGTGATGATGCGCGATACTTTCAGATCTTGCGCTTTTGTATTATTAGCACCGAAATAGGGCTTATAAATATCTAACGTGGTTGATGAAGCCAGCGAGTTAAGCGATGAACTCAGGCTGCTCATAGCCGCGGCAAACAACGAAGCTACAATAAGCCCGGAAAGCCCTACCGGAAGCTCTTCAACAATAAACTTGGCAAAAATCTCGTCGGTGGTGGCCAGCCCAAGCATATCCGCTGATTGCATATTGTAAAATGCATAAAGCAGTAACCCAATCACCAAGAATAACCCAAATTGAATGGCTACTACCACGCCGCTCCAAACCAAAGCCTTCTGGCTGTCTTTAAGGTTACGGGTGGTTAGCAGGCGCTGCACAATCAATTGATCAGTACCGTGCGAGGCCACCGAAAATACAGCTCCGCCAATTAAGGCTGTAAAAAATGTGTACGGCTGTGCGATGAACGCAGCAAAGGCCATATCGAATCCAAAATCGAGCACCTGCAATTTATTGGCATCGGCAGCCATATTCATTGCACCACTAAATCCCCCGCTGATACCAGACAACATGATTCCACCGGCGACAATGGCCCCGCCTATATACACGGCCATTTGGATTACATCCATCCAAACTACAGCTTTAATACCGCCAATTAAGGTATAAAGCAGGGTAATAATTGAAATAACTGCAATGGAAAGCAGGTACACTTCGATATCACTCCACCCTGCAAAGGCCCCGCCGAGGCGCAGAATTACGGCCAGCGGAATTGCCGTAGCGAACAGGCGCACCCCGTCAGCCAGCAGGCGCGTAACCATGAACGTGGAGCTGGCAGCATTACGCATGGATGCTCCGAATCGGTTGGCTAAAAATTGATATGCCGTGGAAAGGTTCCCCTCATAGTACTTGGGCAAAAAGAAAATGCTCACTAAAATACGTCCCACAATATAGCCCAGCGTAATTTGCAAAAATGTGAGGTTGCCGCCATAGGCCACTGCCGGAATACTGATGAAGGTGAGCGTGCTGGTTTCTGTTGCTACTACTGAAAAAAGCACCGCCCACCACGGAATATCGCGGCTGCCCAGAAAGTAATCGGAGGTTGAGGTTTGGCGGCCGGCAATCCAGATTCCTACCCCTGCCACTCCCAGCAGATAAATAACAATAACGATGTAATCAACGGTAGAAAATTCCACTTATTTACCTATTGGTGATAATGGCTTCAGCATATTCAAATCTGGAGTTACTCAGCTTGTTTTTTCACCCACTCTACAAACTTTTCTATAGCCCTGCCCCGGTGACTTATTTTATTTTTGATGCCTGCGTCCACTTCTGCAAACGTTTCCTCGTATCCATCAGGTTGAAATACCGGGTCATAACCAAAACCGCCGCCCCCCTTAGGTTGCTTGATAATGGTACCGCGGCAGATACCCTCAAAGGTATGTGTTTCTTTTTTTGTAACCAGCACCAAGGCCGTGCGGAATTGCGCGCCGCGGTCCTTCAGATCCACACCGGCCAGTTCATCGAGCAATTTTTCCAGGTTATCCTGGTAGGTTGCTGTTTCACTGGCATATCGGGCAGAATACACGCCGGGGCGACCGTCCAATGCATCAACCTCAAGGCCGGTGTCATCCGCCAAGGCCGGCAAACCGGTTTCCTGATATACATAACGCGCTTTTTTTAGTGCATTGCCTTCCAGCGTGTTGCGGTCTTCTTCAACCTCTTTCAATGAAGGAAAATTGAGCGCGGACTGAAGCTCCAAATTTAACGGCCCTAAAGCCGCGCGCAGCTCTTTAATTTTATCTTCATTGCGAGAAGCCAGGATAATTTTCTGCATCATTCCGGTTTATTTCGGGGAAAAAGTTTATAGTACATATTTATGCCGCTGCCGATAGTGAGCAGACCATTTAGTGCGGTAAAAACGTAATCATTCTGTAAAATAGCATAAATGGTAAGCATCAGGCTTGCAAGAGCATACAGAATGATGAAGACTAAATTGGTAGAGCAATAGCCGTCGCGAATGGTATCCCACGTTTGGGGTACCCATGCGAGCACCAAAATACCAAATCCAATCCATCCCAATAGCTGAATATACATATCCACTATTTTTGGGTTAAGGAAGTTCTTTTAACAATTGCTGCATTTTTTCCTTGTTGAGCCGCGGACCATATTGCGCCACTACCGCTCCCCCGGCTACACTTGCCAGCTTGCCGGATCCGGCAAAGCCCATACCGTTTGTAATTCCGTACAAAAAGGCGCCGGCAAACATGTCTCCCGCCCCATTTGTATCAACGGCATTCACTTCATATGGCTCAATATCGATGAAGGTATCTCCATCAAAAATCATAGCACCGTTGCTCCCCTGGGTGATAACAAAGCGCTTTGCCTCTTTCTTTAGGGCTTCACGGGCTTCCATCAGATCATCCAATCCGGTGTACATTTTGGCTTCTTCCTCATTGCAGAAAAGAAGATCAACCGAGGCACCGATGATGTCTTCAAAACGCTCCTTAAATCCTTCAACGATGGATGGGTCTGAAAGCGTGAGGGCCGTTTTCGTGCCATTTTGTTCTGCTAGTTTCTTAGTGCGCTTCATGGCTTCGTAGCCGGTATCGGAGGCCACCAGGTAGCCTTCAATGTAGGCATATTCCGAGTCTTTAATCGCCTCCTCATCAATTTCCTCGGTAGAAGCGTGGCTGTAATTCCAAGGAAGGTATTCATGGTTCTATCGGCATCGTCCGTTACCATTACCAGGCATTTTCCGGTGATTCCATCGGGGCGCTCCTGGCGGTCGAAGTTAGTTTTAATACCGGCCTCCTCCATATCCTGCAGGTAGGCATCGCCAAAAGCATCATTGGCCACCTTGCAGGAATAAAAACCGGTGCCGCCCAGCTGGCTCACAGCGATCATGGTATTGGCCGCCGAGCCCCCCGGCTTCTGCAATGTTTCTGCCTTATTGATATCACTAATCAGCTGGTACTGGGTCTCTTCATCAACTAATGTCATCAACCCTTTTTTAACGTCGTGTTTCTCAAGAAATTCACTAGTCACCTGAAACTCCAAATCAACAAGTGCGTTACCGATACCGTACACATTAAACTTTTTCTTCATAAAAAATCTTCGTCGTCAGAGTTAAAAATAAGCGCAATTAAAGTACGAACTATGCAGGGGTGAAGAAAGGTGAAATTATCTGTTTTAAATAGGGGTGAGATACAATACTGGGCCGTTTTTTGAGAACCCGGTCTATATATTTAGCACATTATGTTATATTCAGCATTGCTTGTATTGCTATGTAACTGATGAGAACCAATTCATGATTTCCGATTTCTTCAAATTTTTATCAGCGCGGTTGAATGAGGATTCACTGCCGGGGCGGACTTCACAGCTTAAAATGGCGCCTACGCCTAAAGACAATGACAATCCCACACGCAAAATGGAGGCCCCACCCAAAGCCAAAGACAGCAGTGTGCTGGTACTTTTGTTTCCCAACGAAAAACAAAAACTGGAGTTAGTCCTCACACTCCGTACCGCCAAAATTAATCACGGCGGGCAACTAAGTTTTCCCGGCGGACGCGCAGAACAGAGTGAATCTACTGTTGAAACCGCCCTTCGTGAAGCCCGTGAGGAAATTGGAATCAACCCCGCGGACGTACAGATTGCCGGTACGCTCACTACCCTGTACGTCGCCCACTCAGACAATCAGGTTTCTCCGGTCGTAGGCTTCCTGAATTATACGCCGGAGCTAACACTGAATCCTAATGAAGTGGATGAGGCATTTTCGGTGGAGCTGGATTCACTGCTCGACAAAAAAAATCTGACCGTGGAAGACTGGGACCTGCGACCGCAAGCTACCTATAAAGTACCCTACTGGGATGTCCATCGCGTGCCATTATGGGGCGCAACAGCCATGATGTTAAACGAATTTCTGGAGCTGTATCGTGAGTTTAAAGAGAGGAAATCTGACTTTAGCTAGGAAAATATTCTAGCTTGCTTCGAGAGTAACAGTATCAGGGCCTGCAACTTTTCTGATATGGCAGCCATCGTTGGTAAATACATACTGCTCTGAAAAACGTGCATCGCCGCTGACTCCGGTTACTGTCACCGTAACGTTTTCTCCTTTCGCAATTTTATCTTTAAAACCGTCGTGGAAAATTACATAGAAGCCTTCCTCACCTTCCTGGTTGCAATTTTCGCCACGGAGTTCAGTGCATGGATCAATCGACTCATCGCTTTCACCAACAGTTATACTAATATCGACTGAATCAGCTAATTCACCGCTGTGGGTCAATACGGTAATATTGTAGGATCTAAATTCAAGTGAGCACGGAGCTTCTACTGATGACGTGCAACCAACTGCTAAAACTAATACAACAATGATGAAGGATAAATATTGGTGAATTTTCATAATGCCAGATAAATTGGTTAACGCCAGTTCTACCAATATATATTATTTTTTGGAAACCCTATCTCGATATCAACCAATAAGTTACAACAAACACGTATCCATTTATTGTTTAAGTCTGACAAATAACCAGTAACCATTAACTACTTCACCCAGCTCTTGGAATCAATCAGCTCGTTATTGTCGGCTGTATAGACGGCATAATCGAAGCCCGGCTGAATGGCATAGCCGCCAAACTGGCCCGCTTTGTTGAGCGCAATAAACCCAACTTGCTTGCCTTCAATGGAGTCATTCATCTCAACGATACGCTGTACGGCATTTTTGCAGGCCGTTTCCGGGTCATCGCCGCGACGCATGTTCTCCACCACCAGATGGCTACCGCAGGCGCGAATAATTTCTTCACCCAGTCCGGTAGCTGCCGCTGCCCCCACATTATTATCCACAAACAAACCTGAGCCAATAAGCGGTGAATCGCCCACG
This sequence comes from Balneolaceae bacterium SMO_bin1, assembly GCA_003123965.1. The sequence continues at coordinate 4,334 of NNSL01000402.1, read as the reverse complement.
CGGCCGTGCATTTTATATGCCATGCCGCTGGTGGTGCATGCCCCCGACAGGTTGCCGGACGAATCGAGCGCGAGCATTCCAATAGTATCGTGATTTTCGACATTCACCTCGGGCTCATACTCCGATTTCTTCAACCATTCTTGCCAGGCCTTTTTTGCTTCCGGGGTCAGCAAATCCTGTTTCTCAAAGCCTTGCTCTAAGGCAAAATCAAGCGCACCATCGCCCACCAGCATCACATGTGGCGTTTCCTCCTTCACTTTGCGCGCCACCGAAATGGGATGCAGGATATGCTGTAGAAATGCAACCGAGCCGCACTGCATATTTTCATCCATAATGCAGGCATCGAGGGTCACATTGCCCTCGCGATCGGGCAAACCGCCAATGCCCACCGAGCGACCGCTGGGATCGGCTTCGGTGATTCGTACGCCGGCTTCAACGGCATCCAGCGCTGTACCATTTTGCGATAACACTTCCCACGCCCCATCATTGGCCGCAATACCATGGCGCCATGTGGATATCACAACAGGTTTATCGGCCGGTTTTGCTGAGGTTAAAAATGACCATTCACCCATTGGCGCCAACCCGCCCAATGCCAGCGTCTTAAGAAAAGTTTTCCGATTGACCATAACTGTTTTTTTATTCGTTCGTCAAAATTTCTGCCGCTTGCTTACCTACTTCCATTCCAATTGCAATACCCATACCGCTTAGGCCTGCGGCTACTACCTGGTGATTGTTCACCCGCTCAACAACAGGCGTTTTACTTTCGGTGAAGCCCATTATTCCCGACCACTCGTATTCAAAACTCAGTTCATCAGGCATTTTGAGGGTTTGACGGGCAAACTTCTGCAAATACTGTTGCACTTTATCATTTGTACCAAAGGTTTGCAGCGTCTCCTGCTCCTTTGCCACATTGCGGCCGCCCCCGAGCAGCAGCCTATCACCCACATTGCGAAAATAGACATAGCCGCGATCATAGTTGAAGGTCCCCCGCCAGGGAATATCACCCCAAGGTTCACTGACCATCACCAAGCCGCGGGCCGGCGAAACATCTATGGTACCCAGTAAAGATTTTGTGAACCCATTGGTGGCAGCCAATACCTGTTTAGCCTGCAACGCATCACCATTTTGTAATACAATGCTGCCTTTATCGGTTATTGATTCTACCCTTGTATTCCACCTGATGGCTACACCCTTAGTCATTACTTTATGAATAAGCGACTGCATCATTTTTCCTGGATGCAGGGCACCTTCCAGCTTATTTTTTATTACCGAGTAACCATTCAACTGTGTTGGTTGATACACGTTTTCGAACCCGCTTAGCTCGCTGAGCCAGCTATTAAACTTAGGGATGAATTCACGGGCCGTTTCAAAAGAATCTTTATCCGTAAAAAGCTCGTATCCTCCGCAATTTTCGTAGCCGATAGCCTCATCTCCCAACGTGTTGCGCAGCAGCTGCAGACCACGATACCGCCATTGCAGCCGTCTTTTGATGTTGGCTTCGGTTTCTTTCTGCATATCGGCCACGTGCTCGGTAATCGAACCCACGCATGCAAATCCGGCATTTCGCGTGCTGGCGCCTTCGGGAATGTTCCCCTTATCGAGCACCAAAACTCGGGCCTCAGGGTGATGATTTTTATAAAACAGTGCCGAAGAAAGCCCTACGATGCCCGCTCCTATGATTATAAGATCCGGCTCGCGATTGAACGTCTCATTTTCCCAAAATGATGCGTTTTTCATAATTCTTTTACCTATTCAAACTTGCTGCGGTATATCCTGAAAGACCAGTGATGCCAGCAGGGCCGCTCCGGTTTGCATGCAGCGTTCATCAACATTGTATTTGGGGTGATGCCATGGGTGCTGCGAATCGGCTTGTTTCGAACCGCTTCCTAATAAAAAGAACACCCCCGGAAACTCCTGCTGGTAAAAAGCAAAATCTTCGCCGGCCATAATCGGGTCCTCCATCAACTCTACATTTTCTTCTCCAATCATTTCTACAGCCGTCCGCTTTAAAATTTCAGTAGCCCATCGTGTATTTACCACAGCCGGATACCCTTCGTTAAATTCATAGTGATAGGAGGCCCCTGCGCCCATAGTCACACCCTTTAAAATTTGATCGATTCGATTTTTGATAAGCATAGCATTCTCTTCGGAAAAAGTACGCACTGTGCCAATCATGTTCACTTTTTCAGGGATAACATTATGCGCGGTTCCGCCCCAAATTTTGCCCACGGTAATAACAGCTGGCTCAACAGGGTTCACCGAGCGGCTCACAATGGTCTGCAGCTGACCCACAACCTCCGACGCCAGAACAATGGGATCAATGGCTTCGTGGGGTGATGCCGCATGCCCGCCTTTACCAATAATCTCAATTTCAAACTCATCAGGCCGTGCCATAAACGGGCCCTCGCGCAGGGCAATTTGTCCGGGTGCCAACCGTGGACTTGTATGCAGTCCATAATTACGTCTACTCCCTTTTCCTGCAGGTAACCCGTTTCGCACAAGCAGGCGCCCGCCGCCCGGCAGTTTTTCTTCGCCCGGTTGAAAAACCAGCAGTACCGTGCCTTCAATTTCTTCCTGGTTTTCTACTAAAATCTGAGCCGCACCCAGCAAATTAGCCGTATGGGCATCGTGCCCGCAGCAGTGGGCCGCTCCTTCATTACCGGAAATGAATTCCGCCTTGGAAGCACCTTCTTCGGTCATTGCTAACGCATCAATATCAGCGCGTAACGCCACTACTTTATCAGAAGATTTGCCTCCTTCAATCACCCCAATGCATCCGGTTTCCTGCGGCCGTTCAACCGGTATCCCCATCGCTTCCAGCCGGTTAATGATAAACTTCGTGGTTTCAAATTCTTTGTAACTGATTTCGGGGTGGCGATGTAAATGGCGCCGATTGGCGGTCATCGTTTCAAGCTCGTCTGCAGCCCGCTGTTTAATTTGTGATAAATCCATAGTTTTATAGCACTTTTATTGAAGCATTAATGTATAAAAAATTGAGATCTCTTCGAATAAATCAACACCTTCTGCACCCCTTATTTTTTAATGTCAATTGATATGTCCATAGATCCTTCTGTTAAAATTACCGACGACGGCTCTCACACGCTATATTCCGAGCAGTTCAATCAACATTACCACAACCCGAATGGTGCGGTAGCCGAGAGCAGGCACGTTTTTTTTGAGCAAAGCGGACTCCTTGAGGCACTGAAATCGAATCAGCCCATTAACATTCTGGAAATAGGCCTGGGCACGGGCCTCAACCTGCTGCTGCTGATGGACTATCTCAAAACGTATGATTCCAAGGCCAAAATTCTATATTACAGCATTGAAGGCTGGCCCATATCCCGCAAAACTGCGACAAACTTAAATTACGGGCAACATTTGAATCACCCCCAATCTTGCAGGCAAACTGCCGCCATTATTTGATTCACTCACCAAAGGAATGAATACCACCCAGCTGCTGCAAAACCTGGAAACGCACATTTTCTACGGCCTTTTCGAAAATTTCAATCCTGCAGGGGAACAGTTCAACTTTATTTTTCAGGATGCGTTTTCGCCGGCTGCAAATCCGGAGCTGTGGACGGGCGACGTGTTCAAAAAACTGTTGAAATGGAGCCTTCCTGATGCAGTGATGACCACCTATTGTGCCGCTTCTAAAGCAAAGGGCGCCATGGCGTGGGCGGGATGGAAAGTAGCCAAGGCCGAGGGCGCACTGGGTAAACGGGAAATGACGGTGGCATCCCCTTCTGCGGAACCACTGGCACACCTTAAACGCATTAATGAAGAACGGCTGGCCCACCGTTATGAAGAAAACGACTTCTAGGTTTCAGAATTAATTTCCTGAAATCGCCGCAGCAGCCGGCCCAAGTATTTTTGTGTGTAAATTCTGTTGATATGATCCATATCAGCCAAAATCACCAGCCGCTGCTTGCTGCGCGAAAACGCTACATTCAGCAATCGAGGCACGGCCAATCCATTTTTATCTTCATCAAACGGCCGCACCGAATAGTGGCGCCGGCGACCGTGCTGATATTCGCCGCTCATCACGGTATCAAAAATAATGACCTGTTTTTCGCGCCCCTGAAAGGTGTGAATCGTGCCAACCTCAACCAGCTCATACCCCTCGTCGTAAAGCTCGCTGCGGACATCATACACCGTATTTCGGAACGGTACAATGACGCCAATTTGGTCCATGGGCACGTGATTTTTAAGCACCAAGTTTTTTTCAACCACTCGCACAATCATGTGCAGGTGCACTTCATTAACGGGACTGAATCCCCGACCCTCACTTTTTTGATGCAGCCGAGTGCCATATTTGGCGGTATCAATAACATTTA
>NNSL01000240.1 GCA_003123965.1 Balneolaceae bacterium SMO_bin1 | reverse complement strand
TTACACGCTGCCGAATTCTAATCAGCCATATTTCGTCAACGATGCCGATCTTAACTTTAAAATTCGCGAGGAGAGCACCGTAACACGCAATGGGCAAGAATTACCTGCACCGCAGGGCGATGTGCTCATTGGAGCTGGCTTTGGCCTGCGAACCATAGTGTTTGGTCTGCCGCTGCGCTACGATGTTGGCTGGCCATACTACCGCGACGGATTTGACGGCAGCCCCGTGCACTATATTTCAATAGGCATCGATTTTTAGTTGACTGGTAGAAGAGATTGACCAAGCTCCAGCGTTGGGTTTAACGTTGGAGCTTTTTTTATGGATTAGAAATAGTCCGATTTACCTTCAACAAACGATCAAATTGGCGCTGCGGATCGCGAAAATATACAAAGTAAGATACTCCTGCCGGCGATCGGTAAAGCTTTGGTCAAGTGCCAAATCATCAATTGAACCGTTTTCCAGCTTCACATATTTGTAGGCGTACATGCCTTGTTTCACCATAGCGTTGCCTTGCCAGAGCCGCGCCGTAGAATCGTAGCGCATACGAAACGAAGAGTCGATCATCCAATTGTTGAAATCACCCACCAGGTAAATTTCATCGGTTGACCGGATGCGTGAAGTAGTTTCGAGCGAAAATTCGACGCGTCCATAGCGAGCTTGTAAGTCGTCTTGCGGAATTCCCAGAACCGATGCAGGGTAGGACGAAACTGTTCGATTAAACTGCTGTATATCTCTTCTTAGGGTGATAACAGGCGGGATGTTGGCAGGTTGATATTCAATAATTTGGCTTCCGTTTGCATTAAAGCTAGCCAGATCTAAGACGTTGAACTCATAATCACTCAAAAAAGATTGACTGCGGCTCAAGTGAAAATGCACTTCGCCTGGTGTGGCCGTATCAAAAAGGGTCGTTTGGCGGGCGCGCCCCCAGAAACGATTTTGCACGTAGAAAAAGGACAAATCAAACCGCGGCTGCTGCACAAACGTGGGATATTGGTACTCACTAAATGGCTGTGCAATTGTACGGCCATCATCGCGCTGGGTAAAAAGCGACTCAATCCGGGTAGTTAGTGTTCCGGCATCTTCAGTTACAAAAAACGGGAGGCGAAACAGCAATTCATTAGTCTGATAATCAGAAATGGAAAGCAAATAATTACCGCTTTTGGTGAGACTGATGCGCTCGTTGGGGAAAGTGTATTGGTAATGCAGGTACGATGGGCCTTGCACAAAACTCTGTTTTCCACCGCTGAATGATGTTTCAAAAAAGGTATCCATATACACATTTGGTCCAATGGGGCTTTCTTGCCAGTTACGGTCACGATGTGAAATGCTGATCGTAAATTGACGGCCACCAGACCCCAGGTAATCAAATTCCAGGGTGAGCGAATTTTCACTCAGAGTTATAACAGGCGGGGCCGTCTCGTTGCCGGTGGGGTATAGGTAAACACTTTGAATATTAGCAGGAGGCGCTACCGATTGCGAGAGTGCAAAGCGGCCGGAAACAGTTTCGCTCGCTTTTTGATTTGAGAGCGTACCTTGCCCGGAATTGTAGGCCGAACACGAACATAAGGCCCAAGTCAGCAATAAAATGAACCCTATGTTGCAAAGTTTTGGCATATATTTTGGTTTAACCTACAGGCGCTGCCGAATGCATTTGCTAAATCACTAAAGCACTAAAGTACCGTTGAAAACAAATTGCGCTGGCCCGCCCAGAATAATGTTGCTATATGTTTTAGCAGTAGGGTTAAAATTAAACTCCACGTTTAGCTTGCCGCCCTCAGCTTGTGCATCAATTGCAGCCTGTTCCAGTGTGGAATCATTGATATGATGCCAGCCGACTGCACCGGCTACAGCGCCCGTTCCGCAAGCCAGCGTTAGGTTTTCAACACCACGCTCGTAGGTCTTAATTTTTAATTCCGAATCGCTCGTTCCCTGAATAAAATTTACATTGGTGCCGGGCGGGTTAAATCTTTGATGATATCGCAGTTGGTGCCCTCGTTTGGCAAGCAGTTCATCGTCCTCGAATATTTGCGCACCCACTTGCTGTACAATATGTTCGGTTCCGGCATGCATCTGATATAAGGTTGAATCATCAAGTCGAACCTCAGTAATATCTACCCTCATTGGAAACGCTACCTGTACATAATTGTCCGCTTCACTTACCCGAGCCTCATAGATTGTATCATGCACGTTAAATTGAAGGCTGGTTCCTAGGCCTAAATTTGCTGCAAAAAGGGCAAGGCACCGCGCGCCATTGCCGCACATGCCGGCATCGCTGCCATCAGCGTTACGGTAAATCATGGTGTAATCTAGATTATTTCGCTCTGGGGACTGTAGCACCATAATGCCGTCGCCCCCAATGCCAAATTTGCGATGGCAAAGCCGCGGTGCCAGCTCAATGAGTTGCTCAATCGTTAAGATTTTATTTCGGTTATCAATGATGATAAAATCATTGCCCGCACCATGCATTTTCGTAAAATCGAGCTCCATCATATTATTCCTTAAAGGCTGGTAAGTGCTGCCAAGATTCATCCGGTGAAATTTCGGGATCAAGCCCGCGCATTAGGTGACCGAAACGCAGAGCCAGCACTGTAAAAATTATCTTTGGCTGCACATATTGATATAATAACGGTCGGCAGCTGTTCAGCTGCGCAATCATATCCTGTAGGCGTGCATCTTGCAGGCTTTTGCAAAACTTTTTAATGGTTTCAATCTGACGCACATTGGTTATGAGTGTCTCATTTTGCGTTTCACGGTAAATCATCAGATCGCGCAAGAACGTTTCCAGCACATTTAAGAGCGTTATTTGGCCTTCAATATTATGCTGGCTGTGCCAATTCTGGGCCATCTCGATAAGGGCCATAGCATCGTGCGCGTACGATTTTCGGAGGTACGTCACAATTTGGTCTCGCATTTGTTTTAATTCATCAACGTCAAAAAAACGTGCCATAGAGTAGTTGCCACCCGATATGCGGGCCAGGTATTCGGCTTCCTGCTGCGGAATGTCATCATATTTCACCAAAGCATTTTCAATTTCGTTGGTGCTCAGCGAGGAAAGCTGAATATGCTGGCAGCGCGATATAATTGTGGGTAGAAGAGCATCTGTACTGTTAGTAGTAAGCAGAAAGACCAAGTCTTCCGAAGGCTCCTCCAGTAATTTCAAAAAGGCGTTGGCCGCCTCCTTGCGCATGGTTTCAATATTGGTAAGAATGATGACTGTCTTTTGCCCTTCATTTGGTTTTAGGAATGCTTTTGGGCGCACCTCCTCATGAAAAAAATCAATAGGGTAGAAGGCTTGTTTGTTACTGGTGCTGTCATCATTGGTAAGCGAAGGCCGGTGACTGAAGTCGACGACCTCGTACGGGTTTTTATCCAGCAGGGTAAGCCGCTCGCGCAGATTATCAACGTTAAAGCTGGTTGGAACGGGCAGGAAAATGTGAATGTCGGGGTGATTTAACCACGATGACTTTTTGGAAAATGCTTGCGAGCCGAGGTCAGTCAAATTATCGATTCCGTTAATTACTTCGGCAAACGAGAGCGCCAGCGCTGTTTTACCACTGCCTGCCGGTCCGGAAAATAGGTAAGCATGCCCCAGCCGCCCGGAGTTTAAAATCCGCTTGATATAATTTCGCGCTTTTTCCTGCCCAACAAGCCGATTATCGCCAAGATTAAAATCCAATTTGTTATAGTCTATCATGTTTAATCGTCCCAGATGTAATCAAAAAGTAAGAAGCCGGCGGAAATAGTGACGCCACAAAAACCAATCAGCGCCCAGAAATTATTCAGAAATTCTGCGGTCATACCTTCTAAAAGGGCTGTTTTTGTAGCATCAACCAAAATAAGAATTAACGGGAATAAAAGCGGAATACTAAGCACCGAAAAAATGGCGCCTTTACGATCCGCTTGTGAAACAATAGCCGCGAGCATAGTTGCAATACCCGAAAGCCCGCCCGAACCCAAGAGCAATACCGAAATTAATGCCCACCCGCTTGCTACGGGCAAACCAAGAAAGAAAATATAGAGTATAAATGTGGCTAGATTTACCGCGAGCGTAAAAGCAAAATTGAATAAGAGCTTGCCGCCGTAAATACCTGTTGCCGACCCGTGCAGGCGAAGCAAATTGAAGGTGTGTCGTTCGGTTTCAGCCACGAATGAACGCGCCAGGCTAGATAAAGCCGCAAAAAGAATGATGATCCATAAGATGCCACTTTGTGGCGTGGGAGCAAGCTGGTCGGCATTTAGGGCAAAAAGAATAAGAAGCAGGGCGGAGCCTACAAAAGCAAGTACCGAGTGGATGGCGTAACGCGAGCGTAGCTCGGCATGTATATCTTTCTGAAAGACGGCCCATATTTGATTCATTTTTTCCATGGCCGAAGTTTACAAAATTTGGAGCGGAAGATATAGCAGAGGAATGTTTTAGACGGCTAAATTAAATTGTATGAAATGGGTAACGATGAGTATATTTGTCATGAAATTAGAACAAGAAATCATCCGCAGTAATGACTTCTATTATCAGCTTATTAGATGAAAAGCACATTTTTGCCCATTTAGAGGCCAACAGTAAAAATGAAATTCTTGAGACGCTTATTTCATCGTTCGAACAGCAGGTTGGTGTAGAAGAGCTGAATGCTATTCGCAAAGCGGTACTTGAGAGGGAAGAAATAATGTCTACGGGGGTTGGCAAAGGGCTCGCTATTCCGCATGGCAAGGCGGCAGAAATCAGTGAAAATTATGTAGCATTTGCCCTGCTTGAAACTCCCATTGATTACGGTGCAGTTGACGGCGAACCGGTATCAATGGTGTTTTTACTGGCAGGACCAAGCTCGAACAGCAGCCAGCATATTAAATTATTGAGCCGTATTTCGCGCCTGATGAACAATAATCAATTCAGAGAGCGGTTAAAAGAGTGTGAAACCGCCAAAGAAATTCTGGAAGTTTTTGAGCAGGAAGAAGCGCATTTTAGCTAATAATTTATCATCAACAGAGTGCTATGAACCTTAGATTTTGTATCTCTTCTTTCATCACTTCGTGTCTGTTATGTCTGTTTTTGGCCTTTCCCGCCGATTCGCAGCCCATTTCACAAGAAATTGAGCAGCTAATTGAAAACAACAATGCAAATGATGCTTTTTGGACGCTTACCGTACGCGATTCCGCCGGTAAAATATTAGAGTCATACAACGCCGAAAAGCTCATCCGTCCGGCATCAAATCTTAAGCTGCTTACGGCCGCCACCGTGCTCGACAAACTTGGTGCAGATTATACCTATAAAACCCGCATGTACGGCATGGGCCAACAGCGAGACAGCGTATGGAATGGAAATATTATTATACGCGGGGCGGGGGATCCGTCCATCAGCGGTACGTTTTATGGTGAAGATCGCCTGCACGTACTTGAAAAATTTTACCAGATGCTGAATATGAAAGGCATCAGCAGGATCAATGGTAATTTAATTGGCAACGACTCCTATTTCGACCAAAAGCCCTACCCGGATGGGTGGAGCTGGGACGATTTATCATTCTATTATGCGGTTCCTATCAATGCACTTTCATTCAATAATAACACGGTTGATTTAACGGTATACGCCAACGGCGAAATTGGAGATACGCCCACTATTGAGTGGTTTCCGTTTGATACGGACTACGTTAAATTTGTGAACAATCAGTCGATTACTCCTCCAAACGCTTCATATGATGAGTACTACCAACGACTATTGGGCACGAATACCATTATTTTGGGAAGTACATTGCCAAAGGGCTACGTTGAGAAAGAGGAGCTATCGATAACAAATCCGCCGCTTTATTTTCTCGATACCTTCAAAAAATATCTTGAAGACGGCGGTATCAAAGTTAGCGGGCATTTGCTTGTAGACAGTAATTCGCACAACTGGTCGGCAGGTTCCTATAAGCAGTTGGGATACCACGAATCGAAACCATTGCGTACGCTGCTGGAACAGCTTAATAAAGACAGCAACAATTTCTACGCCGAAATGCTCTTAAAAACGGCTGCTGCCGAGCATTTTAACACACAGGGCACTACTGAGCTGGGCATAAGCCTCATGAAAAGCTTTTCTTCGTCCATAGGCATTAATATTGCGGATGTTTCTTTAAGTGATGGATCCGGGATGTCGGCCACCAATTTAATTTCAACCCACGATTTAAGCCAGCTGCTGGTTTATATGCGTGACCATGAACATTTTGATGCCTTCAAGAACAGCCTTGCTGTGGCTGGAAACGACGGGTCACTTGAGAAGCGCTTCCGAAACACGCCGCTGCAAGGAAATTTGATGGGCAAAACAGGATACGTTTCAGGGGTGCGGGCACTAAGCGGATATCTCAAAACAAAAAGCAACAAAACGCTTATCTTCAGCATAGCAACAAATCATTATGCCGCCAGTACCTCGTACGTTGATTCTATACAGGAATCAATTTTGGCAAAAATTTACGAACGCTATTAACACGCATGCCTGACTATAAGCCTACGATATTAGTCACGGATGATGAGAAAAGCATCCGAAATTCGCTCCGCGATATCCTGGAGTTCGAAGACTATAAGGTTCTGGAGGCGGAAACCGCCTCCCAGGCTTTTGATGTTATTGAGCAAGAACGGGTTGATTTAATGTTGCTCGACATAAAAATGAAGGGAACAGACGGCATGGAAATGCTGAAGAAGCTGCAAGATACCCGCCATGGCTTTCCCGTTATTATGATTTCCGGCCACGGGAATATCGAAATTGCAGTAGAAGCTACTAAAATGGGGGCTTTTGATTTTATCGCTAAACCGCCCGACTTGAATCGGCTGTTGGTGAGCATCAGAAATGCGCTTGACCGGCACCAGCTGCTCGAGGAAAACAAAAACATGCGTTCAAAACTTCCCCAAGTGCCGGAAATTATTGGCACCAGCAGCGCTATCAAAAAAATTAAACAGAACATTGAAAAGGTTGCGCCCACCAATTCACGTGTGCTTATTACCGGTGAAAATGGGACGGGAAAAGAGCTTGTTGCACGCTGGATTCACGAAAAGAGCAAGCGCTATTCAGGTGCATTTGTTGATGTAAACTGTGCTGCTATTCCATCGGAATTGCTAGAAAGCGAGCTCTTTGGTCACGAAAAAGGTTCATTTACCGGCGCCACCCGGCAGCGTATCGGCAAATTTGAACAGGCCGACGGAGGAACACTATTTCTTGATGAAATTGGTGACATGAGCGCCGATGCCCAGGCAAAAGTGCTGCGCGCGCTTCAGGAAAATGCAATTGTTCGTGTTGGAGGATCCGAGAAAATTACTGTGGACGTGCGCGTAATTGCTGCGACCAATAAAAATCTGAAGAAAGAAATTGAGGAAGGTGGTTTCCGTGAAGATTTATATCACCGCGTTAATGTTATTCCCATACATATTCCGCCGCTCCGCCAGCGCAAAGAGGATATCCCGCTTTTGGCTGAAAACTACCTGAATCAACTTGCTGATAAAGATATTGTATTTTCAAACGTTCACTTTACGGATGAAGCGTTGGAGGCTTTCAAGCAGCAGCAGTGGTCGGGCAATGTGCGCGAGCTGCAAAATGCGGTAGAGCGGCTGGGGCTGCTGGCCGAAAACTCCAAGATTCGACAAGAAGATGTTGCACAACTCACGTCTTCGTCGCTGGAAAGCGCAGGGGGGATAAAATCGATTATTCACGAAGCCAAATCATTCCAGCATTTTAAGGAATGTGCCGAGCGCGAATTTTTGATTCAGAAACTGGAGGAAAACGGCTGGAATATTTCTCAAACGGCAAATGATATCGATATTCAGCGCAGCCATATGTATAACAAGATGAAGAAATACGATATCGAACGTTAAGGCAAGATATTTAAACGGATTTCTCACTACTTAAGACTCAAAATTATAAACCATGGCAGCCAAAATTATTGACGGCAAAAAAGTAGCATCATTAACACGCGATGAAGTTCGAAAAGACGTAAATGATTGGGTTGCAGACGGGAATCGCCCGCCATTTTTGCAGGTGGTTTTGATTGGGAATGATCCGGCTTCGGATGTATACGTTGGAGCCAAAACGCGGGCATGCAAGGAGGTTGGAATAAAAACGGATACTCATCGCTTGCCCGATACTATTTCGGCAAAAGAGCTTAAAAAAACCATTCAAGAGTATAATACTGATGATTCGGTTGACGGTATTTTAGTACAGCTACCGCTGCCCAATCACCTTTCTTCGCATGATGTTATCGAATCCATCGATCACCGTAAAGATATTGACGGCTTTCACCCGATGAACGTAGGCCGTATGACGGTGGGCCAGCCCAGCTACCGGTCGTGCACTCCGGCGGGCATTATGGAGCTTTTCAAGCACTACAGTATTCCTACAAAAGGCAAGCATGCCGTGGTAGTGGGCGCAAGCAATATTGTGGGGCGGCCTATTTCTACGCTTCTGTCCAAAGAAGAATCATTTGGCAAAGCCACCACCACTATTTGTCACAAGTTCACCAAAGATTTAACGCAGCATACCATTTCTGCTGATATTCTCGTAGTTGCGGCCGGCCAGCCTAATCTCATAAAAGGGGAAATGGTAAAAGAGGGTGTTGTGGTGATTGATGTTGGTATCAACCGTGTAGCGGATGAAACCAGGGACAAAGGCTATTCACTGGTGGGCGATTGCCATTTTGAAAGCGTTAAAGAAAAGGCCAGCTGGATTACCCCGGTGCCCGGCGGCGTTGGCCCTATGACAGTGGCGATGCTTATGAAAAATACTCTTCTCGCGGCTAAAAAGTCGATTTACCCCGGGTAAGATTACAGGCATTCACTGGGATTGTCGGGATCAATATGGCAGGCATCGGACTGCATGCCGCGACTGATCGTCAAATCTGTATGGAGATCATCAAGAAAAGTGGTAATTGCTTTTTTGGATTTCCAACTCTCTTGATCATCACGCAACACCGGCAAATCGGATACTTTAATTGAATTGGGTAAGTCAGTGCTGTTATTGACCCTGCAAATTTTATGGGCTACTACTATTTCATCAAGTTATGCTGCAATTTGTTTAGTGAAATGTGATGGTTCCTTGTAGTAGAAATAAAACATATTCACTCCTTTCTTTTGTCGCTATAACATTTAGAATTGGTATCAAATTCGGTTGATTTCTTCGCCGAACTGGGTTCTCAGTAATTGTTCAGAATATTATATAAAGTGGGGTGACATGAGGCTGTCATCGAGTGGTGTTATCTTAGAATTGAACATTAAAAAAACCACTTATACTCATGAATAACGCTGCGATTTCTGCTCAAAACACAACGCAAAATCTTAACCTCGAACCGATGCTGGCCAAAGTGCTGCAGGATGCCGAGCAAGAGCATCAAAAGCTGCAGGATGTTTTTTCAATGATGGGCTGGGGCAATCTGCCGGATGCGCTTAAGATTGAAATTAAAGATGATGTTTCGGCCATGGTACGAGAGTTGGAGGGACGCTATTCAACCTGCGATCCGTATGTACTGAAACGCCGCGAACGGGTTACCTACTGGGTTAATTGCTACCGCGATAACATGTGCACGCTGCAAACCGCGATTGATGCCCTGAAAGTAACCAAGCTTTAACGCAGGTTGAACACGCGCAGGCGTCTCGGCGTGATAACCGGGTCGTTTTTACCGACATAAATTAGTTTTTAATTCGTATGCTGCCGCGGCTGCACACAGGACTTCAGTTCTAAATTGCTTATATCCGTTTCATCAATAGTGATTTGAGAGTCGGCGCGTTCACCGGTGTTGGGGGGAGCCAAAATATCTTGAATGCGTTTAAAGATTGTAGCGTATTTTTTTCGTTTCTTTTTC
>NNSL01000405.1 GCA_003123965.1 Balneolaceae bacterium SMO_bin1 | reverse complement strand
TTACGGACATACTTATGCACCAGGTAGGCTACAAAAATGCAATTAAGAACCCCACGAACGCCATAGCCAGGTTTGTAAGTGCCAGGCTCTTTTGCGTGCTGTAGGTCGGTACCATCACTATGTTTACAAACGCGCCTTGCTGGTAGCGAATGGGAATGATATTGGTTTTACTGATGGGACCCGCCATTTCAACAGGTAGTGATAACTTTTGCCGATAGTTGGGGTTATCATCAGTTTCAAATTCCAATATTACGTAGCCATTGGTCTGGGCAGCAATCTGCTTTAAGTCAAATTCAACAACATCGGCGTAATAGCTCTGGCCATTTTCGTAGGTGTCAACTACGCTGTAAAACACAGCGCCCTGATGAATGCTCAGAAAAAGCAGGTAGCAAGGCAGGAGCCAAAAAAGATATAGAAACTTATATTTGTTCATGATTGAGTAGTTGTATCAGTTGCAGCAGTATTGATTTGACTGGCAGAGGCGCTTCGCAGGGCTGGGTCCCAAATTAGTCGCTGTTGGTAATCTTGGTGCATCAAGTTACTGCTCATATGAAACCAGAAGGCCACCTGCAGATCATCAAAAAATACAGCTTGAGCAAACGGTTCTCCGCTGTAGCTCGATGCCCCAAAATCAATGCCGTTAAGCATGCCCATTCGGTTGTCGTAAAGGGCGCCATAGGTTTCAAAATCTTTTTGCAGACGCCCCGTACCGCTCTGCAGGGGCCAGTCGAGAATCTCTTTCAATCGCGCTGAAACGGCCGGTGATATAAGATTATCTTGCTGTAGCTGTTTCATGAGCCGCGCCATTTCGTCGGCAGTAGTTTTGGGAAAAAATGCCAGCGCATCGCGCATCATGGTAAATTTTATATCAAGGCCTTCGCCATTTTCAAACCGTTGCAGTACCTCACTTCTATAACCATCATCATTTAGGAATCGCTCCGTATTATCTGAGACCAGTTGGGTGAATTCCTGCCTGGAAAGCTGACTTAAACTATCGAAATGAGCCGTGGCCTCACGCTGCTGCAAATGTGGGTTTAAGGTGATATACAGGCCGCTAAACGGAAGCGGCGACTCTGTTTCCTGCAGCAAAAGTTCGTCCATGAGCTGGGCAACAGAAGCAGGATTGAGTTTATAAAAAAGGTAATCGGTAATGGCAAGATCATTGTAAGCAACGGCGGCATCAACCACATGTTTTAAGGCCACGGTACCTTCGCTGTTTGCCTGGCGATCGTTCAGCATATTCATGGCATCATCATGGCTCGACTCGTCAATAAAAGGCAGTTGATATCGATTGATTTCTGAGAGTGGAACCTGTTCATCTGGATTGATGGTACCTTGCTCAACCTGCCGGGCATACTCAATTACCGAAAAGAGTACTGAAAGCCGGCCCATGGTACGCGGGGCATGCTGATTATACATAATGGATGAATCCGGATCATTTATGGCCAGCGAAACAACGGATACCCGCTCTGGCTGTTCGCCGATATATTCTGTTAAGCCTTTTAAGGAATTGGTCTTTTGTACCCACTCCTGACCCTCTTTAATACCCCGCTGATTTTCGAATAGGGTGAACAGGGCATCGAGGTTGTAACCGAAGGTGAAAAGAAATACAACGATGAGAGTGAGCAGAAAAGCGCCTGCAAATTTGAGAATGCGCATGTACTAATTAAATTCAAATTGAAAGCCTGAATATACGGATTCTGCCGGTGGGAATCAGGCCTTCAATCATACTTTCACAGGTGCAAACGCAGCCGGAATGATAGTCGATTTTTTAGCTCACCACGCGCATAATTTCGGCACAGAATATGGCGGCATAGGTGCCGAGCGCATATCCCAGTACTGCAAGCAGCACGCCCACGGGTGCCAGTGCAGGGTGAAAAGCCGAGGCCACAATAGGCGCCGATGCAGCTCCGCCCACATTGGCCTGGCTGCCCACCGCGGTAAAGAAAAATGGGGCGTTAATAATTTTGCCAACAACCAGAAGTATAATCACGTGAACCATAATCCAGGAAAGGCCGATCAGGAAGAACCCGGGATTTTCAAATATGGCCAGCACATCCATTTTCATGCCGATGGTGGCTACCAATATGTATAGGAACAAGCTACCCACTTTAGAGGCGCCGACACCTTCAAGCTCTCGCGCTTTGGTGAATGAGAGGCCCAACCCGCCGGTGGTTGCTATTACGATGATCCAGAAAAACCCTGAACCCAAGCTCATTTTGCTAAGCTCGGGATAATTGGCATTAATCCATGGCGTGATGGTATCTGAACCGAAATGAGCAATGCCGGTAATGGCAAATCCCACCGCACATATCGTAGTAAGGTCAGCCATAGACGCTACCCGGGTGATGCTTTCCTTGTAGCTTTCCATTTTCTTCCGGAGTTCCGTAATGGGAGTGGCATCTGCGTTGAACCACTTGTCAATGCGTTCTGATATACCGGCGCCGTAAAGCAGAAATCCGAGCCAAATGTTGGCTACAATGATGTCGACCGTAATCATTGCCGAGAACAGTTCATCGCTTGGGCTATAAATTTCATACATGGCTGTTTGGTTTGCGCCGCCGCCAATCCAGCTACCCGCAACGGTAGAAAGACCTCTCCAAATTTCATCCGGTCCGGCTCCACCTACTACTTCGGGTGCCACATATGAGAAAAGTATCAACGCAAGCGGCCCGCCAATAACAATACCCGTGGTACCTGCCAAAAACATGATAATGGCTTTGGGCCCAAGCCCGATGATGCCTTTAAAATCAATGCTAAGCGTTAGAAGCACCAAGCTGGCCGGCAGCAGATAACGCGAAGCCACGAAATAGAGATTCGATTCTTCACCCGATATCAACCCCGCGGAATTTAGTATCGAAGGAATGAAATAGCACAACAGCAGCGAGGGCACGAAGGTGTAAAACTTTTGCCAGAAGGGGCGCTCGCTGTTGGCGGTGATGAAGATTGCAGCCAAAATGATGAGCAAAATTCCAAGCACGATGGCGTCGTTGGTAAAAACGGGGGCGGCTAGAAAAAATGAAAACATGCAGAAATTTATTCAGTTTGGGGTGACGGATAGATGTAGCTAATCAATAAAAACATCGGTTGAATTTGAAAACTGAATCTAACTGATGAGAGGGCAATGGTGCAAATTTATCTTTTTTGGGCATGATTATGCATCATGAAAAGCTTATACTTCTGTGGTTAAGCTAAAACAATGGGCATTGCGTGTTTTCATTATTGTTGTTCCGGGTGAAGCCGGAAACACGCAGAAATGTAAAATATGACAGCCATGATGAAAATAGCCGTGATTGGCACTGGAAAAACAGGCAGTGAAGTAGTTAAATTAATAGAAGAACATCAGCTTGTTGGGCCATTCGATCGTGAGAATCCCCCTACCGTGGAGGCCCTTAAACCAGCCGATGCAGCCATTATTTTTGTGCCCGGCTCAGCGGTTGATGATATCCTAGATGTAGTAATGGAAGCCGGAATTGCGGCCGCTTGGGGCAGTACGGGATACAACTGGCCGCATCAGCAATTAGATGATACGCTTGCGGCCAACGGCATGAAGTGGATGCGGGCCTCGAATTTTAGTCTGGGCATGAACATCGTGCGGCGATGTCTGCAAATTATCGGCAAAGGTTCGGAAATGCTGGATCAACCCGAATTTTCGATACACGAAGTGCACCATACCGATAAGCAGGATGCGCCTAGCGGCACGGCATTATCGTGGCGTGAATGGTTGGGCAAAGATGCCCAAATCACCTCAGAGCGTAAAGGCGATATCAAAGGTATTCACAAGCTTTTGTTAGAAACCGACCACGAAACCATTCGCCTGCGCCATCGTGCGCACGATCGTGCCGTGTTTGCTGAAGGAGCACTCTGGGCTGCAGAACAGCTGCTAGACGAAACGCTTGAGCCCGGTTTTTATACAATGGAAACACTTTTTGACAAAAAACTATCTTAAATCATGCGTTTAAACGACACGATTCTCTGGACGGCACTGGTTACGCCGATGAAGCAAAATGGTGAAATCAACCGGGATGAGCTGGCATCGTTAATTCATAAACAGGATGAAGCCGGCAATGGCGTGCTCATTCTGGGTAGCACCGGTGAAGGACTTGCACTTTCTCTTGAGGATAAACAGGAAGTGGTAAAAACTGCAGCTAACCTAAATATTAATGTACCGTTGATGGTAGGCGTTGGCGGGTTCAATTTGCGCGAACAGCTCGAGTGGATGGCCTATTGCAACCAGTTTGAAATCGACAGCTTTTTGCTGGTCACCCCGCTATATGCCAAACCAAATGTAAAGGGCCAAATCCACTGGTTTGATTCGCTGATGGATGCCGCCGACAAGCCGTGCATGCTTTACAATGTGCCTTCACGCACCGGGGTGAAAATGCATCCGGATGCCCTCGATGCCGTTTCGGATCACCCCAACTTATATGCCTTGAAGGAGGCCAGCGGCAGTGTGGTTGATTATCAGGAATTTCGAAAACGAGCGCCGGAGCTTCCGGTTTACAGTGGTGATGACGCGCTGACTCCCTTTTTTGCAGCGGCCGGTTGCGCGGGGCTGGTTTCGGTTATGGCAAACGTATGGCCTGAAGCAACGCATCGCTACGTTGAATGGTGCCTGCAGGGGCGCGGCCCCGAACTTCTTCCGCTTTGGCAGGAATGTTCGGATGCACTGTTTGCTGCGTCAAATCCTATTCCAACAAAAGTGTTGCTTGCAGAAAAAGGATGGATCTCATCACCCGCACTGCGAGCTCCGCTGACCGCCCAAGAAATTGAAGATCCGCATTTTTTGTTAGAGGCAGACCAACGAATTACTGATTGGCTGGATTCTACAAGCTAACTTTTTTGATACACTATAACCTAATTTTAAGATTTCTACACAATGCAGAATAACTGGAAAGATGTCCTGAATCAGCTTGAGAAGGGAGAAGTACGAGCAGCAAATCCCGTAGATGGAGAATGGAAAGCAAATGTTGAAGTTAAAGAGGCTATTCTGGCTTCGTTCGGCGCCGGCGAAAATATGGCCTACGGCGGCATTTATGATGGATTTGTTGATAAGGATAATTTACCGCCGCGAAAATTCCAGGTGGAAGACAATGTTCGCCTCGTTCCCGGAGGATCATCCGTGCGGCATGGTGCGTATGTAGCGCCAGGGGTGATTATTATGCCTCCGGCTTACATCAATGTTGGCGCTTATGTAGATGAAGGAGCCATGGTAGACAGCCACGCGCTGGTCGGTTCCTGCGCACAAGTGGGCAAAAATGTACATCTATCGGCGGGTGTACAGCTTGGCGGCGTTCTTGAGCCGGTAGGACTTTCACCCGTAGTAATTGAAGACGACTGCTTTATCGGCGCAGGCTCGGTGATTGTAGAAGGCGTTCAGGTAAAAAAGGGAGCCGTAATTGCGCCTGGTGTAACCTTGTCTAAATCCATTCCGGTGTATGATTGCGTACATAATAAAAAGCTGGAGAAAGGAGCTGCTATTCCCGAGAATGCGGTTGTTATTCCCGGCAGTCGTCCAGTGGGCGGCGATTGGGCCCAAGAGCAAGGACTGAGCATGGCCTGTCCAATTATTGTAAAATACCGTGATGAGCAGAGCGATGCGTCACTTGAGCTCGAAGAGGCTCTCCGGTAAAAAGCAGTCATTATTTATCACGCCTTGCTGCTTTGTGAAGAACCGGAACGAATAAGGTCGGAAGCTGATTAATATCACCGAAAGCAGAATAAGTGCCTGCTTCTACAGTTTTATATATGAATGTAAATTAAGAATCTCGATTACCATGAGACTGATATCAAACATCGGCGCGCTCTTACTTTCATTGTTAATGATCGCAAGCTGCTCGGCCCAAGAGGCCCCGCAGCAGAAATCCAATGAGGAGGTTACGCTTACGCAAGAGCAACTTGCCGATTTGGAAACCGCTTATTTTGCCAGCGGTTGCTTTTGGTGCACCGAAGCAGTTTTTGAACGTGTGAAGGGTGTAGAAGAGGTTGTGTCGGGTTATGCGGGCGGCAATAAGCCCAATCCCACCTACAAAGAAGTAGCCGCCGGAGAAACGGAATACGCCGAGGCCGTGCGTGTGCGTTACAATCCGGAGGAAATTACTTACACGCAACTAGTGAAGGTTTTCTACGGTTCACATGATCCAACCCAGCTAAACCGCCAGGGGCCGGATATCGGCAAGCAGTATCGTTCTGCCATATTTTACCAGAACCAGGAAGAGCTGCAAATTGCACGCGAAATAAAAGAACAGCTTGAGGCGTCGGGAAAGTACGAGGAAGGCGCTATCGTGACCAAATTCACTGAGTACGACAAGTTTTGGCCGGCCGAAGACTATCACCAGGGTTATTATGACGCGCACCCCAACGATTCATACATCGTGAATGTGTCGAAGCCGAAGGTCGAAAAATTTATGAAGGAGTTTAACGATCTGCTCAAAGAGGAATATAAGTAGATCTGGCGCTTAAGCTACTGCTATTGAAAGCTACACCACACTTTTCTTAGTGGCGATCGCCAAGCCCTTGGTGAATGCCTGAATTACAGCTTCGAGCGTGTCGGGTGATGCGCTTTTTGATACCCACTCTTGATCTTGGTTGGTCAGCGTTAGGGTTACCATCACCAACGATTCAGTATCCGGGCTGAGAATTTCAACTTCGTGATTTTTCACATTCAGCAGAAACACATTATCGGTTTCTGATTTGATAGCGGTGAGAATGGCGTCGATGGGGCCCACGCCTTTTGCCTCGGATATTACTTCGCGTCCCTCAATATCAAGCTTAACGGTGGCTTGCACGAGCCCGTGCTTTCGCATGGTAAGTTTGTAGTCGAGCACTTCTACCGGGTACTGCAGATCAATATCTTCATTAAAAACGAGCGATTGCAGTACTTCCATCTCATTGTTGCTCAGCGTTTTACCTTTTTTATTGAAATCAGAAACATAATCGTCATAGAGCTTCTTGTGCTCTTCGTCCATTTTGAGATTGGCCATAAAGGTGTCGCGCGATTTACCCCACGACTGTTTTTGCATCTCAATAAATCCGGAGTTCACATAGTTAATCACTTTGTCCAGATCGGGTGAAAGCACGGGGGACGATAACGAGTGTTTGGTGACTACGTTGGTATCTTTGAGTCCAGAACCCGTAACGTTAAACAAGCATTTTTTACCTTTAAATTTGTCATGATGCTTTTTGAATGTAGCAAGCGGAATAGCGCCGGCCGGTTCGGTAAAGTGGCCTTCACGGTCAGCCAGTTCTTTTAGCGCGTCCAAGATCTCGTTTTCCGAAACAGTATGTGCAGAACCGTCTGACTCCTCGATGCCTTCTAGCACCTTGTAAAAATCAACCGGATCGGGCACGGCTACCGAACTGGCCATGGTTTGTACTTGGTGCTTTACTATTTTTTCCTTTTTGAAAATACCATCAACCACCGGAGAGCACTGCTCGGGCTGTACCGCTACAAAGCGCGGAATATGGTCGATGGAGCCTGCGGCCTTCATTTCTTTAAAACCTTTGTAGATTGCGCCAAAATTGGTGCCGCAGCCAATCGGGATAAAAATGTAGTCAAAATCATGCCCGCCCTGTTCAATCAGTTCATAGGAAAACGATTTTTGGCCTTCCTCGCGGAACACAAAATCACCCGCCAGGTAATAATTGCCCGACTTGGCAAACTCACGGCAAAGCTGTTCACACGTGCTGAAAGAGCCTTTAATGCGAATGATGTTGGCATCATAAATAGTGGCTTGGGCAAGCTTGGCTTCAGTTGTTTTTTCGGGTACAAATACAAAGCACGGAATATTAAAATAGCACGCGTAGGCCGCTACCGAGGCGGCCATATTTCCTGTTGAGGCCAGACAAATGGCATCAGCGCCCAGCTCCAGCGCTTTCTGCACTTCAATAAAGCTGCCGCGGTCTTTAAAGCACCCGGTGGGATGTTCAAACTCCAGCTTGGCCCATAAATCCGCTTCGTAGGTTTCCGAAAGGCGATCGAGTTTTTTAAGTGCAGTAGGCTTCGTTTTCAACGGTTCAGGAACGACGGACTCCAGCGGGAACTGAATTTTTTCTGAGGGCTCGTTATAATGAACCCGCAGCACGCTTTCGCACTGGGTGCAGTAGGTGGTGGTTTCCTTCGCCGAGTTCAAATGATTGTTGGCCACGCATCGCAGTTCGTAACCGGTGTTGGTACTCTCCATGGGGTGATTTTTATTTAAGCATGTCAAATAAAATACGAATAGCTACCTTCAGGGTAAAATGAAGCTATTGTTAAATAATGTTATGCGGTAAGTGGCACGAGCGAAATTTCATCAAAATCTAAATCCAGTTCATCGAGTACCGGTTCAGCCACTTCGGTTATTTCTTCTTCGCTGAGCTCATCGAGTCCTTCAATTTCTATAAATAGTGTGTTTTGATGCCCTGCCACGTAATAGCGGGCTTTATCGGCCAAGAAACACTGCCGAAGGGTATCCACAAGTACTTCAATGTCTTTTTCATAATCTTCGTAATCCTGCTCGTTAAACTCTGCCATAAAAGTGATTGCGTGTTGTATATTTGCACCTCATTTTAAGCCTGAACATAGAAACGATGTGCATAATACGCAATTTAACGCCCAGATCAGATTCATGAATCACTCCATACGGCAGCTTTCAGAAATCGCAGTAAAAAAAGAAAAATTCATCATCGGGTTGATGTCGGGCACCTCGCTCGATGGGCTTGATATTGCCCTGTGCGATATTTCGGGAACCGGCTCTCAAACCGATGTGCAACTGCGTGAATTTAAAACGGTGCCATATCCGGCGAATATTGCTGAGCAACTGGAAGAGGTCGCCTCTAAGGAAGCGCCTAAACTGCAGCAAATTACGCTACTTCATTCATTTTTGGGCGAATACCACGCCGATTTAGTGCTGGAAGCGCTGCGAGAATGGCATGTGGAGCCGGCAGAAATCGACTGTATTGCCAGCCATGGGCAAACCATTTATCACGCCCCTAAAACACGCCACAATATTGGAGCCATGCCAAACGCAACGCTGCAAATTGCCGACGGGGATCACATTGCCAGGAAAACGGGCATCCTTACCATCAGCGATTTCCGGCAAAAGCATACAGCGGCAGGCGGAGAAGGCGCGCCTATGGTAGCCTTGGTTGACGAATTGCTGTTTCGTGATAAAAACCAATCAAGAATATTGCTGAATATTGGAGGCATTTCAAATTTCACTTATTTGCCTGCAGAGGAATCAGCTGAAGCGCCTATTACCACTGATTGTGGACCCGGGAATGTGCTCATTAACCATGCTGCGCAGAAGCTTTTTAATAAGAAATATGACGATAATGGCGCCATTGCAGCAGGGGGTTCGGTGCAGCCAGAACTACTTAAGTCTATGCTCGAGGACCCCTTTTTTGATCTGCCGCTGCCCAAAACCACGGGCCCCGAGCTATTTAACTGGGAGTGGGTGCAACGCCATGTACAGGAAAAAAGCCTGCAAAATATTGAGGATATGGATTTAGTTGCCACATTGACGTGGCTCACCGCACAGAGTATCGCCAATTTAATTCATGAGGTTTCTGATGAGGATGTGCCTGAAGTGTATTTGAGCGGTGGGGGCATGCATAATAAACAGCTGGTTGCGTGGATCGAGCAGCTGCTGGACCGAGAAATACATTCTTTTGAGCACATTGGTTTTTTGCCTGATGCTAAAGAAGCGGCGTGCTTTGCCGTGTTGGCTAACGAAATGCTATCCGGGCAGGCTTTTACTATCACCCCAAAACAAAATACCGGGCGCGCGGTGAACTTTGGAAAGATTTCGCTGCCGGTGTAGCCTCTGAGCATTTCTTAATGCATATAAAGCTTAAATAGATCC
>NNSL01000423.1 GCA_003123965.1 Balneolaceae bacterium SMO_bin1 | reverse complement strand
GCCTTTGATATAGCTATCTGGTTAATTCCCATCGGATAGGCATATTATAAACTGTTTGAATGTTGCCCTGCGTATTTAACGCAACAAGATGCTGGTTTTCATCGCCCGGCGCGTTCATCAGCAGATAAATCGACTGGTGCGCAACACCCATGTCGAGAGCGTAAAGCAAAATATATATAGCCGCTTCTTGCTGATCTTCATTTGCAGCAACGAATTCATCAAAAATCGCTTGCATAGAGGGAAGTTCCAGTTCTTTTTCCCAGAGCAATTCTCCCGAGTGGCTGTATTTTTGCAAATGTCCATAGCTTTTTAGAAACGCGAAGTAGGCACTATCAGTGTGAGCTAAAAATACCAAGTTTTTAAACATGTCCGGCACTTCACCATTTTGCGCCTGTTTAATATTTTTTGGGTAATCTATCACTATTGTACTG
This sequence comes from Balneolaceae bacterium SMO_bin1, assembly GCA_003123965.1. The sequence continues at coordinate 9,670 of NNSL01000423.1, read as the reverse complement.
TCCCCCATTGGCTTGCCAAAGTAATAACTGCTATCTGAATTGGTGTTTTTATATTGAACAAGTGCCTCTCCACGTCCGTCAGTCGGTATTAAGTATTCGCTATCGGCAATTGCATGCGCATCCCTGCCCATAATGCCACCGTTTATGTTTTGCAGTGACTCCACGAACTCACCATTATGCGTATATTTTTGCCAAAAGTTCTGCCCTTGATCAAGAATGTATAAATGATTCTTGGTTAGCTCTAAAATGACCGGCTGTACAAATTCGCCCGGGCCTTTGCCTTCGCGGCCAAAGGACATTACGCGATCCCCGTTTTCATTGAAAACAAGTACCGATTTTAAGCCAAAATAAAGAACTGCCACGTTACCGTTGGGCAATACCTCAATATCCTGCGGTTGCGCGATGCTGTCTTGCTCAAACGTAACAAATGGCTGCAGCTGGTTTTGTTCAATTGTGATTCTTTGATAGGAAGATTCGCCGGTGGTTTCTTGATCTGTCTCACTCGAACCTACCAACAAGGTGATAAATAAAATGGAAATTGTGATCGAGAGTTTGGATTTATTCAGCATATTTAGCAGGTCTTCTTGATGGTTAGTTTAGTTGTTCGAGATCAAAAAACATTACACGGCCCCGAGCAGCGTCAGGATAAAAGATTTGAGTACCATCAAATGATACGGCCATCGTGCGAAGATCGTTTTCCAGTCCCTTTAATACATATTTTATTCCTGATGTACCTTCCTCATTAATCCATACCAATTGTTGGTTTTGATCCTCTATAGACCGCATCATCAGGTACACGCCATCATCTGCGGCTTTTATATCGTGTATATATGTCGGATTAATCAGGACCGGGCCGTTGATTTCTTTATTACGTTGGACTGCTGCTTCGAAAATCGAATCCAAAAATGGAAAGGGCAGCTTTCGGTCCCAGAGCAGCTGGCCGGAGCGGCTGTATTTTTGTACGCGAGCATAGCCCCGCAGAAAGGCGTAGTAGCTATCACCATGATGCGCCAGGTACACGGCGTTTTTTAGCGCATCCGGAATTTCACCGTTTGAAATCTGTTTCTTACTAGCCATAATGCTTTGATTCACGCTACTGTCCGTCATCGCCTCTCCAAAGTAGAAAGAGCTGTCGGTTTCCATATCATGATAGCGCAGCAAGTGTCCGCCTTCGCCATCAGCTGGGATAAGAAACGCACTATCACCCACGGGCAGGATTATCCGAAATAGAATGGGTTTGCATCCGGCGACAGGGTAGTAATAAATTCGCCCTCTGCACTAAATTTTTGATAGACAAACTGCATCGCATCGGCCACATAAATGAACCGGGCGGCATGCTGTACGTTTGATGGTTCAACAAACTCACCCGGCCCTTTGCCTTCGCGGCCAAATCGTATTTGCCGTTCGCCCTGTTCATCAAAAACCAACACGCTTTGAAGCTTGCGGTCTAAAACGGCAAGATGACCACTATCGAGAAATGCTAGGCTGGTGGGATTGGCCAGGCTGTCTTGCTCAAAGGTGAGGAACGTCTGCCGGTGCTCTTGTTCTACCGTCAGCATTTCAAAGGAAAGGGGCATATCACTTTCTGGGTCGCCAGAACAGGCCATCAAAATTATTACTGAAATGATTAATAATAGCCGCGGCCCGAAGCGGTAACTCATAGCTGAATAGGTTTTAATATTTAAAATTGTAAGTAACTATTTTTTCTGCAATTAAAACAATTTGTGCAAATGCTGGAGAAAGGAGTGGAATCTAAAGAGGCCATTTACTGTTGCACAGTTTAATGTTAAACTAGATTCACTTACAATGACCAATGACGTAGTTGAAGACAAAATTGCTGATATTGAGTACGATATTCACCCAATCATTCAACAGCGCTGGAGTCCGCGCGCCTTTTCTGACGAACCGGTGGATTCTGAATTGCTGCGCCAGCTTTTTGATGCGGCTCGCTGGGCACCCTCCTCGTATAATGAGCAGCCCTGGCGGTTTATTATCGCTACCAACGATCACCCCGAGGAGTTTGAAACAATGAGCCAGGTGCTGAACGAAAATAACCGGCAGTGGGCAACCAATGCTCCCGTGCTGGGATTGGCCCTAAAAAAAGAGCGGTTCGAGCGTAATGACAAACCTAACCGGCACGCCGCCCATGATGTGGGTCAGGCAATGGCATACCTCACGTTTGAGGCTACCCGGCACGATTTATACGTGCACCAAATGGCCGGCATTTTACCGAATAAAGCACGCGAACTGTACCAAATGCCCGAAGGATTTTCGCCGCTTACCATGTTTGCCATCGGCTATTTAGGTGAACCGGAACAGCTGCGCGAATCATTACAGAAGGGTGAACGCAAACCACGCAGCCGCCGTGCAATTGACGATATCGTATCACGCGGCAGTTGGGATGAAGCAAAGAACCTCTGAAAACAAAAAGCCAGGCATAGTTAAATGCCCGGCTTTTGAAACCTATTTAAGGTGGCTTTAAAAAAGCTTGTGATTTCGAACGAAAGTAAGAAATCTATGTCTACAAGCTTTAAAAACCACTGTTAAATGCTTAAAACAAAGATCTCTTACGAGGGTCGAGATGACAGGTTGGGATTTCTGGGTTTTTCAAGCCCCTGTTTAATGCATTGTGCTCAGATCCCGGAATATGACGGGGATCATGTGCTTTTATCACTCCTCAAATACCAGTCCGTCGGGATCGGCGCCGAGCTCCTTTAATTGGTTACTAATATCATCTACCATTTTGGGAGGGCCGCAGACATAAAAATGCTGGTCATAATCGTCGATATGATTGGACAGGAAATCTTTGTCGATAAACTCAGTGAGGTAGTCATCGGTTTGCTCCTGTTCGGTAAGGGTGTTAATGAAGCGATCGCCGAGCATGGTGCGGAACTCATCTTCCAGAATGATATCGCGCTCAGTTTTATTTGAGAAAATAAGCTGGTTGTTATTCAATGTACCATCCTTGTACAGTTTGCGTAATATGGCGATGAATGGCGTTACGCCCGCGCCGCCGGCTATAAACGTTCCCGGACCCTTATACTGAATGGTGCCCCAGGGATCATCAATAATAAAGGAATCACCTTCCTGCAGCGTATCAATCTGTTCGGTTAATCCATTGTGCTCCGGGTAGATTTTGATAGTAAACTGCAGATATGGATCCTCATTCAGCGAGGTAAACGTGAACGGATGACCCGCGTTTCGCCAGCCCTCTCTGTCAATTGATACTTCCGTAGCCTGTCCGGGCTCAAATTCGTATCCATCCGGTTTCTCAAAGGTAAATTGCTTTACGTCGTGGGTTATTTGCTCAATGTCATTAATTTGAACGGTATGACTCATATTAAACTCCTTTTAAATTTCAAGATATAGGTATAATGCAATTTGCCCCTTATTCATTCATAAAAAAACATCTTATAACGGACTGAAAAGAACAGCGCCTTAGGGGATGGCCTCACGCGGAATTGCCGATGGAAGGCGGCTCACAAATTCATTGTTGATAAAGTTCGAAAATTCAGAAAAGGATCGGATCGTAATTTTTTCATTCCCCTGCCGGCCCACCAGAACCACATCGTCGCCGATTTCTACATCGCTAATATGACTCACGTCCACCATAAATACGTTCATATTTATTAAGCCGACAATCGGCGCTTGTTGCTCCCTGATTAATACATGCCCCAGGTTTGACAGCGCTTTGGCAAAGCCATTGGAATAACCAATTGGCACAACGGCGGCTGTCATATCTTGGGGCGCCTGAAAACTGGTGCCATATCCAATAAATTCACCTTTCTTTACCTCTTTAAGGTGCATGATATCCGTCTTCCACGTTAGCAATTGCCGCAGGGAGTGATCCTGCAGCTTGCCGGTTCGCATCAGGTGCATATTGTAAATGTCCGGGCTGGGCCACATTCCATACTGCGCGGTGCCGATGCGCACCATATCCATTACCGTGTCGGGGAACGTGAGTGCCGCTGCGGAACAGGCGGTATGGCGCAGTTCGGGAAGGTGCCCTGCTTGTTTAACTCGTTTGTAAAGTTCTTCGAACTTCTTTTGCTGCTTCACGATGCGGAACTGGTTAGCCAGCGTCTCAATGCCGGCAAAATGGGTGCAAAAGCCTTTAAATTCGAGGTGATCTTTATGCTCTTTTAGCAGTTGGAGGGCTTCATCAAGTTTATCTTCCGGCATTCCGGTTCGGTTTCCGCCCGTTTCAATTTCAAGATGGATAATAGCTTTTGTGCCGGTTTTACGGGCTACCTCAATCGCCTTCTCAATGCGAGGTATATCGAACACAAAAAATTCAACTCCATGTTCAATCACCCAGGGAAGGTCATCATCATAAAGAATACCCATAATCATAACGGTGGCATTGGTGGTGCGGGCATCAAGCACTTCCTGAGCTTCGTAGCTTGAAGCCACCGCAAAATGGCGTATGCCGCATTTTTCAGCCATCGGCACAAAGGCTTCAATTCCATGACCATAAGCATTTGCTTTTACAACAGACGATATGATAGGATGTTCACCTACTTGTTCGCGAATGAACGAGATGTTATCCTCCAATGCCGATTGGCTGAGCAAAATTCTCGATGAGTGATTAACCATTTTTACAGACGTGTTGATTTTTCACTTGAATTTACTCGACCCATGTATACGATTCACCCCAGCTCTCTTCGGCCATCCGTTTTACTTTTTTCACTTCATCCATTTCAACTGCTTCCGGGTTCTGCAAATCCGACTCGTTATAATGGAAAGCGTACAATCTTGAAGCAAATTTGTGAAACGGTAGTGATGACTCCCCGCGCTGCTCGCCGTTGCCGGCAACTGTGGGCTGAATGTTATACTGCCAACTTTGACGGCCTTCATTATTGGGATTTAAAAAATAGACGCGCATTTCACCTTCGTGTTCTGCTACCCGCAAAATGGAAATTGCATGAAATCCCAGCAATTTGCCTTGCGCAGAAGTTATAAATATGCCCACCGGATTGGGGTACGCCAAATCGTGCCCGCCGTTATAATCGGGATGGTGAGTGATGTAAAATATACGGACAAAATGCTCGTAATTTTCAATAACCTTGGTCTGCGCGTTGTAGGCCGAGATAAAGCCTGTGGGAATCCACTGTCCATACATTGCCGGATTTACCCATTTGTGGCCATCTTCAGGTCGCAGGCTGGTTAACTGCATCATCCGATTATAAATTTTGTCTAAGTGGGGCACCAGCACAATGGATACAACATCGAGGTTGAAATCGATATCGGTGGCAACCCCCTGGGTCAATTCACTGGAGTTAATGAGCTTGTCTTCAAACCGGAATTCAAGGTTATTCTCCTTAGCCGCGGTAATAATCATACGTAACAGCTTACCGGGAGCGTGCTGGCTCCACAGGCTGATGCCTCGCGCCGACTGGCACGTGGGATTCCAGCCTTGGCCAATGCCCAACGGCTGCCCCAGAACACTGATAACATCCGCTTCGAGCAGGGTGTTGGGGTCACTCTTCTTCACAGCCATGGCAGACTTCAGGATATTGGCGGAGACGTCGGGATGGATATCGATACTCATAATACGTTTTAATCCGCTAAGTACCGGTTGATGAGAAAGCAGGCTCCGTTCAAGCATACGCCCCAATCCATAAATGCATCGTGCGCTGGCGCCTTTTACCGTTTTGTTAATAATTTTTTCAACAAACGTATGATGCTCTGTCAATTCAGCCGCTCCAGACTTATTCAAATCCAGAACTTTACCCAATAGTTTAACGTTTCCTGCCACCTCACGGACAAGCGGCACGTGGTAGGCACTGACCAATCCCGTATCGCTCATGGATGTGCCCATCACTGTACATTCCTCTTTTAGCTGCTCTTCGTCTAATTCCTGCAACGCATTCCGGTAGTGTTCCAAGTTGCTGCACGTTTCTGCGAGCGATGTGGGATGGTAGCGGGCTTTCAGATAGGTCTGCAGTTTACGATCAACAGGATCTTCGGGATCAAGCCTGATTTTATCATGCACCAATTTTACAATTTCATGCACACGGTCCATGATGATCGGCCGCTGGGCAGCAATTAACTCAATCTCGTTCAGTAATTCACCCTTAATATCTTCCAGCGAAATATGTTGAAGAATAAAATTGAACAGGTTCTTAAGCTGCTTTCGTGTATTTTTTTCCAATTTTTGAAATTCTTCACGTCCGCCCGGAAACAGCAGGTCAAGGTTATTCACAATTACCTGGCGCAGAAATTGGCGAGCATCATCAGCAGATATTGCAGGATTATGCAAATCGCCTTGGGCAATAGCCAGCATGCGTAGCTCGCTCAGTAATTCATAAACGGTATTTTTGCCGCCCGATTTGAGTGTGCCTCCTACCAGGGCCGGTACCAGCGCTGCGGCATCTGCCCAGGCCGTACCTTCAAAGAAATTGATCTCCTGCAGGGCTCCCATGCGGTGGTAAAGAGATTCGACGCCCTCCGATTTGGTGCTGAGCGCGTCTGCGCTGCTCAATATTTTGGAAATGTACTTATTTTTGGCAAAGCCTTCCGATTCCCTGATATTCGTCAGAGCCTCCTCAAGCCGTTCCGTTTCCTTTTCAAACGCCGTAACAGCGTTCTTCATAAATATATTGGTTGAATGATTTTAGGATTAGCTGCTTCTAATTGTTAAACATAAAAATCAACGGACTGATAATGGCGCAGCAACTCGGTCATCCGCTCGGGATCCTCGCCGCGGAAAAAGATCGTTCCGTAATGATTGCCAAAACCTTCCCGATCTTCCGACACCTTGTGAGCGGAAGGCGGTACCAGCGTGTGATCTTCAAAATAGGAATCTTCCTTAAGCTCATCCGAAATTTGAAGTTTTGTTACGTGTCCCGGCCGCGGATAAATCATTACACTGCCGGCGTACTCGTCCGGTTTTTCGGTATCTGAAGGAAAAAGTTCGTTGAGTTCTTCTTCGGTCGTATCCGGATCACTGCACATGATAAGCGCCTGAATCGCATCGAAATTATATGCTTTGGAAATAAGCTCAAAAATATGGCCGCCCGGAATGCGGTTGGCTACTTCACCAAAGCTGATATCATCGTCCTCGGTGAGGAACCACTCTGGATGAATAACGCCGTATTGAATACCGAATGCATCAACCAACTTTTCCATAGCCTCGCGAATGATGGGCCGCTTGGATTCCAGCTCGGGGCCGGCCGGCACAAAGTTGGAAAAGCCGAGCTTTACATACTCGGTGATGTTCATAAACTTTATTTCCCCATTGTGGATAAAGGCCTCACAGGAAAACTCACGCCCCGGCAGGTGACTTTCCACCATGCACGGAAAATCTTTATCAATAACACGTTCATCGATCTGGGCATGACTCCGCAGCAGCTTGTGCCCTACTGTTCCCGCCGCGCTGAACGGCTTCAGATGAACCCATGCATCCTCTTCATCTTCAATCTGCAGATTCGCCTTGTTCAGCCGATCCATAAAGGTATGCACCTGTTCTTTGTTAAAGACCTCTTCAAATAGCCCAATGCGTAACCCTGCAAGCATTGCCTTACGTTTCATCATGGCTTTGTTGCGGAACAAATAGGCCCGGTTAAACAGGCGTGGATCGTCGCGATACTTTGAATTGAGCGCACCGGCCCACTCCACCGTTTCTTCATAGAGTGGAACAGCTAAATCTACATTAAATGGCTTGAGTTTTTCGGCCAGGTGAAGAGAATTTTCCGTTTCGCTCCAGTTGTTAAAATCCCATCCAACAAAAGGGATATCATGCTCCCGTGCATAGTCTTCAAAATCAGGGAAGCTGACAACTACGTACGGGCGATCCATTTTTTTTGCGCTTTCAATTGCTTCAAGGCTCCATCCGAGAAGGGCTACACATTGCGACATAAACTAACTTTTTATTCATTTAAATTGACGTTCACTCACTTATAGCCTAATTAAATGAATATTGGCTTCAAAAAGTTTAGCTGCTTTTAAATTTCAGTTTTTATTTGAGATGTTCTTCAAGAAATTTCTTGGTTTTCTGCCAGGCATCTTGCGCAGCCTCTTTGTTATACCGCTCACCCGAGGGATTGGCGAAAGCATGACCAGCATCTTCATAGATATAGATTTCGGCATCTTTTTCCAACGTATTAAGGTTCTCTTCAAACGCTCTAACCTGCTCCGGAGGAATACCCTGATCCTGCCCGCCAAAAAATCCGATCAGCGGAGAGTTTATTTTACGTAACTGGTCCATATCATCAACCAAGCGGCCGTAATAAATGACGGTTGCGTCAATCTTATCGGGCATACCCAACGTTGTTTGCAATGACCATGCACCGCCGAAACACCAGCCTATTACTCCCACTTGATCTGCGCCCTGCTGCTCTGCCAAGTAGCTATATGCTTGTTGCAGATTGGCCATGGCACCTTCGGGATCAGACTGTGCAATCTGCATGTACTGTTGGGCATTTTCTGATGACTGTGCAACCCTGCCGTCATATAAGTCAACTGCCAGCGCGTTGAAACCGAGCCCTGCAAGGCGTTGGGTCATCATGCGAATGTTATTATTCAAGCCCCACCATTCGTGAATCACGATCAAGCCCGGCAGATCACCCGCTGCATTTTCCGGTTGGGCAAAAAACCCGGAGACCATACCACTGTCAGTTTTAGCATAATCTACGGTCATGGTGTCAACCGGCTGCTGTTGCTCATAAAGTACCGACTCATTCTGCACCGGCGAATCACCCTCATGCTCTTCGGCCATGCGATCGGTGTAGGAATCGCTCTCTTCACCTGATCCACAGGCAGCAAGCGTAATGATCATGAAAAATGCAACAAACCGAAATACCGTGTTTAATGCGTTCATATGGGTATCCGTTATTCTATTTATGATGTTTCGGGCGCCAGGCGTATGATGCCATTGCCCTCAGTGGCCACATAAATGTAACCGTCGGGTCCCTGCTTTATATTCCGCACGCGGCCGATATCCTCAAAAAGAATTTCCTGGCTGGTAATGGTATTGTCTTCCACATTGCAAAGCACGATATACCCAAATTTGAGCGAACCCACGAGCAAATCGCCCTGCCAATCAGGATAGCGCTCGCTGGTCACGAAAGTCATGCCTGATGGCGCAATAGACGGATCCCAGTACCATTCGGGCTGCTCCATACCCGCTTTCGACGTATCATCGGTAAAGGAGGTGCCGTCGTAGTTAATGCCGAAACTGACTTCCGGCCAGCCGTAATTATTGCCGGCTTCAATGATGTTCACTTCATCACCGCCGCGTGGGCCGTGCTCATGCTCCCAAAGCTGGCCTGTTTCGGGGTGTAGGTCCATGCCCTGCGGGTTGCGAATGCCGTAAGCAAACACCGCGTCCAGGCCTTCTTCACCAACAAAGGGATTGTCGTCGGGAATGCTTCCATCGGTATTCAAGCGATATATTTTACCGGCGTCACGCGTGATATCCTGTGGGTTTTCACTGCGATTTCCGCGATCACCAATACCGAAAAACACATGCCCCTCATTATCAAAAACAATGCGGCTGCCAAAGTGCTGCCCACGCGAGGTATTAGGCTCAGCCTTGTAAAGTACTTCCTGATCAGTCAGGCTGGTTCTGCTTTCATTGAAGTTTTGCGCGCATAAGAGCGGTATTGGCGCCTTCACCTCCCTCGGGACTGGAATACGTTAGGTAAATCCACCCATTTTGCTCGTAATC
>NNSL01000416.1 GCA_003123965.1 Balneolaceae bacterium SMO_bin1 | reverse complement strand
TCGAAGAACATGGGGGCATGCCATGATCGTCAACCCGTGGGGTGATGTTGTAGCCGATGGCCGGACAAGAGCCGGGGGTGGCACTGGCAGAGATTGATCCTGAAATTCTGCAGGATATACGCTCAAAAATCCCATCGCTCAAACATCGCCGCTGGTAATATTAGCGGGTGAAATAAAAAAGGGCTGCCGGATCAATGATCAGACAGCCCTTTTGCTGAGAATGGGATCAGCATTATCCGTTTTGCGTTCCGTAGAAACGCTCGCGCTTAATCTCGTCGCCGTCCCAGTCTTGCACGGCCACCTGTTCAATGGTCATGGGCTCGTCGGCACCTTTAAAGGTCACCGTCATCGTTGATTCAACCGTAGTAAAGCCAGTCTCTTCGTTCGAGCTGATGCCCTTTACTTCCATACCGTGAAATTCTTCTACGCTGTCGAAAAATTCATTTTCGCGGTCGCGATTGGTGTCTTTGCCTTCCACTTCAGTGCCGTCTTCAAGCACCATAACTACATCTTCAGCGTAATATTTTTCAAAAGCATCAAGCGCTGTGCCGTTGGCAATGTGATCGTATACATCGTTGATTTTATCTAAATAACTCATAATTGGGTAAGAATGATTTTTTATTAAATGGTTCAATGTTAAACTAATAACAGCAAGGAATTGAAAATAGTTGCACAACGAGGAAAAAAATTTAAGATTTTTTCAGCCAGAGTCAGGGTATCAAAATAGCTGGAGGCATTGCTATGTACTTTTCTCTATTTCGCGCGTCTCAATTTGTACCGCGTGCTCTTTGGGCTGAATGGTTTCGGCAAACGAGAGGGCGTACTGCTGGGTTATTTTGGCGCCGAAAAAGAGGATAATAGATGAGTAAAATACCCAGAGCAAAAACATGGCCATGGAGCCGGCCGAACCGTACATGGCCTGTATATTGCTGCTGCGCAGGGCAAAACCGATCAGGTATTTTCCCAAAATAAACAAGAAAGATGTAGTGGCCGCTCCCACCCAAACCACTTTCCATTCAATAATCACATCGGGCAAAAACTTGTAAATCACCCCCAGCATAAGTGTGCCCAGCAGCAGGGAAAGGATGATCGTTAAGATGTTTAATATCAACGGGGTAATAAGTGGAGAAAGGTTATTGAGCTGGCTTCGCAGGCTGGCAAGCGCAGTTTCGGCTCCCAATGAGACAACCAGGATGGCGCCCATAAAAAAGATAATGCCGAAAGAGAGGGCTCGGTTTTTTAGTATCTTTTTAAAGTTTTTTTCCGGTTTGGGTTTTACTTCCCAGATGCGGTTAATGGCGTGTTGTATGATGATGAAAAGGTGCTTGACGCAAAAATGAAAATACCAACCGTGATGAGCATTTGCAGCATGCCTTGGTCTACAATGATGTAGTTGGAAACGATATCCTGCAAAATACTGGCTCCGGCTTCACCCATCAGCAATTCAATTTGGCTAAACACCTGTGTTGATGCTACTGCCTGACTCGAAAACAGCCCTATGCCGTAAATAATGATGATGAGAATGGGCGGAATGGCAAAAACGGTAAAAAATGCCAATGCGCCCGCCATCATAATGGGATCGTGCTCATTAAAGGCACGTATGGTGTCGCGCAGCAAGGCAATTATATCACTGATCGTATTTTTCATGACTGCCCGAATCTAAAGTGTTTAGCCTCGTTTTGCAATAAATCGGCATTGTGGTTGTTTGTTCCATGTTTCTGGTACTGTCTATTGCGTAATAAAATGCCGGCGAAAGCGTTTTTAACCTTTAGGGCGGAAGCCTATATTAAGGCAAACACAAAATTCATTCATTTTTGATTTATGATAAAATTACGCAGTTACCGCAGTATATTGATGGGCCTGATCGGGGCTTTTGTATTAATGGGATGCCAGAATACCGAGAGCAACGGGCAAGCCAACGAATCGCAAACGAACCAGCAGGCTGAAGTTGTGACCCTAACCGAGTACAGCGATTTTCAGTGCCCGGCATGTGCTTCTTTTTATCCCCTTGTTGAAAAGTTAAAGGAAACCTATGGGGATCGGCTTGAAGTGAACTACCGCTATTTCCCGCTTAACAGTCACCAGTATGCCATGCTGGCTGCACGTGCTGCTGAGGCCGCTCGCAACCAGGGTGAGTTTGACGCCATGCACGATATTCTGTTTCAGAATCAGCAGCAGTGGTCCAGTTCCAGTAATCCCCAGCCAATGTTCGTAAACTACGCGCGACAAATTGGGCTTGATATCAACCAGTTTAAGGAAGACTTGAATGCCGCGGCCACCCAACAGACGGTGATGGAGCAGAAGCGTGAGGGACAGGATCGCGGCGTAACCGGAACGCCCACATTTTTCATCAATGGGGAAGAGATGGTATCGCTGCCCCGCTCCTACGAACAGTTTAAAGCGCTGATGGATATCTACATGAATGAAGCAAAGCAAGCTGCCAACGGTAATTAACTATCATGATATACGAATTTCTCGACCGCAAACCGCAGTATAACGACAGCGTTTTTGTTGCCCCCAGCGCAGATATTATTGGCGATGTTACATTTGGCGATGAAAGCAGCATTTGGTTTAACGTAACCATCCGCGGCGATGTTAACTGGATTGAAATTGGCCAGCGCACCAATATTCAGGATAACACCTGCATTCATGTAATGCATCACACCGGCCCCACCAAAATTGGAAACGAAGTTACCGTGGGCCACAGCGCTATGATTCATGGATGCACTATTCACGACCGCGTACTGGTGGGCATTCACGCTACTATTTTGGATAAAGCGGTGATTCCGTCCGATGTTATCATTGCGGCCGGCAGCCTGGTACCGCCGGGAAAAGAGCTTGAATCGGGCTATATGTATATGGGTTCGCCGGTTAAGAAAACACGCAAGCTTACCGAAGAGGAAATCAATTCTATTCCGCAATACGCCGAAAACTACGTGAAGTATTCCCGCGCGTACCAACAAAAAGACACCTACGAGGAGAACCCATTCTACACCCCAAGGATTAGCAGGGATTTCGAATTAGGAATGAGCTGAAATAATTCTTAATTCACAATTACATGGCTGGAATTTATATCCATATCCCATTTTGCAAGCAGGCCTGCTCGTATTGTGATTTCTATTTTGTGACCCGCCAGCAGCTTCGTGATGAATATGTTGATGGGTTGATTGCAGAAATCAAATCGTACCAGGGCACTCCTTTTGCAGATGAAACCGTAAACACCATCTATCTTGGCGGCGGCACGCCCTCCCTGTTGCCTGTGCAGCAGCTGGATGACATTTTTTCGGCTCTGCACAGCACCTTTTCAATAGAGGCAGAGGAGGTAACCCTGGAAATGAATCCCGATGATGTGACGGCTGATTATCTTGCCGCGCTGAAACAGGCGGGCATTACCCGGGCCAGCATGGGCGTACAGTCATTCCAGCCCGAACTGCTCGAATTTATGAATCGCGCCCACGATCGGGATGAGGCCTTGCAGTGCCTGGAACTGCTCAGTCAATCTAAGTTTAACGCGTTTACGGTTGATCTTATTTATGGCAATCCCGGGCAAACGCTTGAGCAATTATCGGACGATTTAGACCTGTTGCTGCAATACCGACCACCGCACGTGTCGGCCTATTCACTTACTGTTGAGTCGGGCACGCGGCTGGGAAAGCAGGTTGAGCTCGGCCGTATCAACCCGCCTAAAGATGAACGCGTAGCCGAGCAGTTTGAGCTGCTGAATGAGCGATTAGCCGATGAAGGCATCGAGCGGTACGAAGTAAGCAACTACAGCCAACCGGGCAGCGAAGCCCAGCACAATAGTAACTATTGGCGGCACGAAAACTATCTGGGCTTGGGTCCGGCGGCGCATTCATTTTGGTGGGATGATGAAGCCCGGCGCTGGAGCAACGAGCCTGATATTAAAGCCTATTTAAAAGCACCGGCCAAACGTGAAATGGAGCAGTTGTCTTGCGAGCAGCTAGCCGAGGAACGCATCATGATGGGACTGCGAACGCGAAGCGGTATTTCGGAACAGGAGTTGGCAGAAAAGTACAGCTACAAATTCAGTGAAGCCCAGCGTATTTATTTGCAGGAACAACAGGAGAAAGGCACTGTTCACCTGAATGATACGATCCGGCTCACCGGCAGCGGAACGCTTATTGCCGATGCCATCACGCTGGATTTGATCACATCTAAATAGTTTTTGCGCGCGTTGATTTTCTATCCTAAATAGAACAACTTTTATGAATCGTAATTAACTAAGATTAAAAGCCCGGTATGAAGAAAAGTCTCGAAGCCTTTATGAATAATATGATCGATTATGCGGGGCTTTTCCCTCCGGCCGATCTGCCGCTTGAAGAAGCAATAGAAAACTACGCTCAGTACGTTGCCGGCAGCAATGCCTGGATGCTTTCGCGCTTTATTATTCCGGCTCGGCGCTTAAGTGATTTGTCAGCGTATGCGGGCGATTATTTTTCGGCGAAAACCCCTTTTCCGTTTTCAGTACTGGGGAAAGGTACGGATACCCTTAGCGAATTTTCCAGTGAAATTGATGCCGTCTTGGAGCATTGCACCGAGTTTTGCGACACATATCCCAATCAGGTGGCTACGGATATGCTGGAAATGAAGCTGCCGAAAGAAGCGGCGCTTTCCAATGATGTTGAGCTTCTGCAAAAGCTTATGGATGATACTGCCCTGCAGCTCAGCCAATCTGAGGAGACGCCCTCTATGATTTTTTACGAAGGGGTGCTGGACGCTACGTGGCGAAAGAACGTTGAAGCGATTCTAAGAGCGCTGGCTCTTCATAATCAGCAGCTACTGAAAACCCAGAATTACCAATATGCCGCTTTTAAATTACGCTGTGGCGGGGTTGAGCCCGAGCATTTTCCCAGTGTTGAGCAAGTGGCGTTTGTGCTGACAAAAGCCCGTGAGCATAATGTAGCCGTTAAGGGCACGGCGGGTTTGCATCATCCGGTGCGGCACTACGCCGAATCGGTTCAAACCAAAATGCACGGATTTTTTAATGTCTTCGGCGGGGCGATGCTGGGCTATGCGCATGACTTGAATGCTTCTGAACTCGAAAATATTTTGAATGAGGAAGATGCTGAGCAGTTTTCGTTCACCGATGAAAATTTCAGCTGGAAAGAGTACAGCATCTCCACCGAAGAAATTGCTGCGTTGCGCGAAACAGCGCTGCTTTCTTATGGAAGCTGCAGTTTTGAAGAACCAATTGAAGATCTGCAAAAACTCAATCTTTTTTAAACATGTGATTAAGAAGTGTATTAGCCAGGTAGTGCTGTAAAGCTTTTTAAATTCTTAATTTATAATTCTTAATTCCTAAAAAATGCATCCAACCAACGATCCGAAACTGACATCATTTATCGACGTTGATCCCGATTCGCATTTTCCCATTCAAAATCTGCCCTATGGCGTATGTCGTGCCGAAGATGGCGGCGAAGTATTTATTTGTACAGCCATAGGCGAATATGTGGTGAATCTAGCTGTGCTCGAAGAAGCCGATCTGTTCAACGGGCCTGAACTGGCAGGGAAGCGCGTGTTTAACGAACGTACGCTTAACAAATTCATGCGGCTCGATCGCAAGGCCTGGGCCGAGGCACGAGCTACTATCAGCAATTTGCTCAGCGCTGATGAACCTAAGCTGCGTGATAATGAATCGCTGCGCGAGCGGGCCATCACACCGCAGAGTGAAGTGGAAATGATGTTGCCGGTGCAGATTGGCGATTACACTGATTTTTATTCCTCGGAGCAGCATGCGCGCAATGTGGGCACCATGTTCCGCGGGCCGGAAAATGCGTTGAAACCAAACTGGAAGCACCTGCCGGTGGGTTATCACGGTCGGGCCAGCTCCATTGTGGTGAGCGGAACCGACCTGCATCGCCCGCAGGGGCAAACCAAGCCCGATGAGGATGCCGACCCGGTTTTTGGTCCCAGCCAACTGCTCGACTTTGAGCTGGAAATGGGCTTTTTAACCGGCCAGGGCAACGAGCTCGGCGATCGCATTTCGGTGAAAAATGCTAAAGACCACATTTTTGGGTTGATGCTGGTGAACGACTGGAGTGCGCGCGATATTCAGAAATGGGAATATGTGCCGCTTGGGCCGTTTCTGGCGAAGAACTGGGCCACAACAGTATCCCCGTGGATTGTGACGCTGGATGCACTTGAGCCGTTCAAAACAGAGGGGCCTGAGCAGGATCCCGAGCCGCTGCCGTATTTGAAATCCGACGACGGTTGGTACGATGTTGAGCTGGAAGTTTATTTGAAAGCCAAGAATATGGACGCGCCCAAATGCATTTGCCGCTCCAATTATAAGAACCTGTACTGGAGTATGAACCAGCAGCTGGCGCATCAAACGGTAACCGGCTGTAACGTGCGTGCGGGTGATTTGTACGCATCAGGTACCATCAGCGGGGAAAGCGAAGATTCGTACGGAAGCATGCTGGAGCTGACGTGGAAAGGCGAAAATCCCATTCAGCTGCCGAATGGCGAAGAGCGTAAATTCATCGAAGACGGAGATACTATAACCATGACCGGCTTTGCGCAAGGCGACGGCTACCGCATCGGCTTCGGCGAAGTAAGCGGTCACATTTTGCCGCCGAAAGAGCTGGCGCAATAATTCATTCTCTGCAGCTCTGATATTCAATGCTATGATGATTATTTCATGAAATGGATAGTATATTTTTCTTGCCTGTTGCTTATCAGTTGTGGTCAGCAATCTTCTGCAGAACAGTCTGTGCAATCGGCGAACGAAAGCACTGCTATTGACGATATATCAATCATCGTGCTGGGGAATGCGCAAGATGCCGGGATGCCCCATATAGGTTGCACCCGCGATGATTGCCAAGCTCTTTTTAACAATCCGGATGCAAGTCCCAAGGTAGTTTCACTTGGAATTATTGATCCCGTCAATCAACAGAATTGGCTTTTTGAGGCGACTCCTGATTTTCCTTCGCAATTGAAGACGCTTAAGAAAAAGAGCCCTTTTAAAGCTGGGGAAACACCGGATGGCATTTTCCTTACCCATGCCCACATCGGTCACTACACGGGATTGATGTACTTGGGACGTGAGGCGCTGGGGGCGACGGCGTTCCGGTGTATGCATTGCCCCGCATGAAAAAATTCCTTGAGACCAATGGCCCCTGGGAGCAGTTGGTAAGTCTGAATAATATAACGCTAAAACAGCTTCGGCCTGATCAAAAAGTAAGGCTTTCACCGAACTTGGAAGTAACGCCCTTTTTAGTACCGCATCGAGATGAGTACTCAGAAACGGCGGGCTATCTGATCGAAGGGCCGAACAAAAAGGCCCTGTTTATTCCAGATATCGACAAATGGGAAAAGTGGTCGAAAAGTATTATCGATATGATTAAAGAAGTTGACTATGCCTTTCTTGATGCCACGTTTTATGATGGAGAGGAAGTAAACAACCGGGATATTTCAGAAATACCGCATCCATTTATTATTGAGAGCATGGACCTATTTGAAGATCTCTCACCGGCCAAGAAGAACAAGATTTATTTTATACACTTTAATCACACCAATCCGGCCATTCACCCAGAAAGTGAACAGTCTGCACTTATACGTAAAAAGGGGTTTAATTTGGCACGTTTACATCAAACGTTTGAATTGTGAAAAAAGCGAACTTGCGGCAGGCCTATTTCACGTTTAGTTCAATCTTTTCTTATTTTTAAGGGCTTAAAAGTAAAACACTATCTGATCTGAATATCACAAACTATGTACGAAGTAATTCTATATTATAAATTTACGTCTATCGATGATCCAGAGCAGTTTGTTGCCGATCATAAAGCCTTTTGTAAGGAACTCGGGGTAAAAGGCCGCATTTATGTGGGCGATGAAGGCATCAACGGCACGCTGGGCGGCACCCCGGAGCAAGTGCAGAAATATAAAGATCACCTGACGGGAATTAACGGATTTGAAGGTATCGATTTTAAGACGGACACCAGCGACTACATTCCGTTTGCCAAACTCGTTTGCAAAACGCGCGATGAAATTGTGGCGCTGCACACCGAAGCCGATCCTGCAAAAGGCGGCAAATACCTGGAGCCCGAGGAATGGAAACAGGTGATGGAGTCGGAAGATGACTACGTACTAATTGACGTACGCAATGATTACGAATCTAAAATTGGGCACTTTGAAGGCGCCATCACCCCGGAAGTTGAGAATTTTTACCAGTTTCCCGAATGGCTCGACAACCTGCAGGTAGACAAGGACAAAAAAGTGCTGATGTACTGCACGGGCGGCATCCGGTGTGAGAAGTTTTCGGTGCTGATGAAAGAACGCGGCTGGGATGATGTAAATCAGCTGCACGGCGGCATTTTACGATACGGAAAAGAAGAGGGCGGCAAGCATTTTAAAGGCAAATGCTTTGTGTTTGATGACCGCTTGGTAGTGCCGGTAAACGAAGATGACATGGAGCCGATTGCGCGCTGCGAAATTACCGGCAAGCCGGCCGATACGTATATTAATTGCGCGAATATGGAGTGCAATAAGCTGTTTGTATGCTCTGAAGAGGGCGCCCGTAAAATGGAAGGTTGCTGTAGCGAGGAGTGTCGGCAAAGCGACTATAAGCGTCCCTTTGACCCAGAGCATGCATTTCGACCGTTTCGGAAGTGGTATAACTACTTTGATGAAGACTTTAAGGAACGCGAGTTGGAAGAAGAAACCGGATAGGGATTTAGCCGAAAAACTTAACAAAAGAAAAGCCCGAAAGTTTCAACACTTTCGGGCTTTTTTAATGGCTGTTAAAGTACTGAATTAAGCTGCCAGTACTTTCGAAACTTCTTCGGCTGCTTCTTTCAGCAGTACCGCAGAAATTACGTTCAGATCGCTGTTGTCGATGATCTCTTTCGCTTCCTCAGCGTTGGTGCCCTGCAGACGTACAATAATGGGTACGTTTTCAACCTTTTCAGCGATTTCGGGATCTTTTACTGCTTCAATCACGCCGTTGGCCACGCGATCGCAGCGAACAATACCGCCAAAAATGTTAATCAAAATGGCTTTTACGTTTTGATCTTCAAGGATGATGCGGAAGCCGTTTTTCACGGTTTCAACATTGGCGCTGCCGCCTACATCCAGGAAGTTAGCCGGTTCGCCGCCGGAAAGTTTAATGATATCCATAGTAGCCATGGCCAATCCTGCGCCATTTACCATGCATCCCACATTTCCGTCTAGCTTAATGTAATTAAGCCCGTATTCCGAAGCTTCCAGTTCTACAGGGTTCTCTTCGGATTCATCACGCAACTCCTGAATATCTTTATGGCGGAATAGCGCATTATCGTCGAACGTCATTTTAGCGTCCAATGCGTACACTTCGTTGCTTGGTGTAACCACCAGCGGGTTGATCTCAACCAGGCTGGCGTCGGTTTTTTGGTAGCAGTTATACAGCTTCATGATGAGCTTAACGCCCTGCTTAAAGGCATCGCCCTCGAGTCCAAGTTCGTAGGCCAGGTGACGTGCTTGATTGTGCTGCAAGTCCATGCCCGGCTCAACCCATTCTTTCACAATTTTTTCGGGTGTTTCTTCAGCCACTTCCTCAATGTTCATGCCGCCCTCAGTAGAAACCATAATCACGTTTTTGCTCTTGGCGCGGTCGAGCAGAATGCCGAGGTAAAACTCTTCTTCAATATCAACGCCGTCGGTTACGTACACGCTCTGCACTTTTTGGCCTTCGTCGCCGGTTTGCTTGGTTACGAGCACATCGCCGAGCATCGCTTCGGCCGCATCACGTACTTCATCAATAGTTTTGCAGAGAATAACGCCGCTTGAGCCGCTGTTTTTAGTTTCACCCTTACCGCGTCCGCCCGCGTGAATTTGCGCTTTTACAACGAACAGGGTAGTGCCGTCAGCTTTCATTTTTTCGGCGGCTTTAACGGCTTCATCGGTAGTTTCAGCAACAGCGCCGGCCGGTACAGCCACGCCGTGATCACTTAAAATTTGCTTGGCTTGGTACTCGTGTATCTTCATAATCAGTAATAGCTTGTAGAATTAATGATAATAGCATGTTGCGGCAACGGAGCAATAGCGCCTCCGCCCGAATTCAGGTCGCTTAATATAACAAATGATGAGCATTAAGCACAGGCGAAAACGACGCCTAAATTTCATATAGTTTAAATTCGGTGATTCAACTCTTCAACGCTGCCTGGCTTTTTGGGTCCGGTGTGATTGGCGCATAAGTAGTTAATTATTTATTACGAGCAGCAAAATTAATTGTGATCGTAGCATCCTTTGCCTAAATTGACGGCGTTTAACGAGTAGTTATTTTGAACCAATTGCCAGGCACACCGTTGGAGAAAGCAAAAATCATGTCGGCGGAAGATCTCGATCGCACCTACCGGCGATTTGCCCATCAATTTTTAGAACCGCACGACACTCCCAGTTCGCTCGCAATAATTGGTATGCAAACCCGCGGCGTGCAAATGGGTAAGCGCATTCATCAATTTATCGAAGAAGAATTTGGCTACAAAGTTGATTTCGGCGTGCTTGACGT
>NNSL01000419.1 GCA_003123965.1 Balneolaceae bacterium SMO_bin1 | reverse complement strand
TTTTGAAACAGGAATATTAATATGGGTTTATTTAGTGCAATGAAGAATGCTTTTTCAGGAGCGGAAACCGATCTTGAAAACTGGAATGAATTGAATGAAAAGCAGCAGGTATCAGAAGTTATAGCTGCATCTGAAGAACGTCCGCAGCTGGTGTATAAACACAGCCACCGCTGCAGTATCTGCTTTTTGGCAAAAGAGGAGGTCGAAAAATCGTTTGACGCGATTGAAGAAAAGGCCGACATGAATTTTGTGAATGTGGTCCACGCACGATCGGTGTCGAATGCGTTTGCCGAGCAAACCGGCGTGCGCCACGAATCACCCCAGGTGCTAATTATTAACAAGGGTGATGTTCTGTGGCATGCTTCTCACCATTCAATTAAGGGTGATGCCATTCTGGAGGCACTCCAATAATTCGTTTTTAGTCTTCGAAAAGCTTTTTGAATGACTCACCGAATGGCGGCTCAACAATGCCTTTTTCGGTGATGAAACCCGTAATATATTTATTGGGGGTAACGTCGAAAGCAGGATTATAAGCCTCGGTTTTCTTGGGTGCGATCTGAGAATCATTAAATGAAATAATCTCCTCTTGATCGCGCTCCTCTATGGGGATGTCATCCCCACTGTCAATATCTTTATCGATGGTGGAGAGCGGGGCTGCAACGTAAAATGGGATGTCGTTTTCGTGGGCCAGCACCGCTAGGGCATAGGTTCCAATTTTATTAGCCGTATCCCCGTTGGAAGCTATCCGATCAGCGCCAACCAGCACCAAGTCCACTTCTCCGCGCTGCATTAGCGATCCCGCCGCCGAATCAACGATAAGCTTAAACGGAATTTCTGCTTGCTTCAGCTCCCAGCCGGTAAGGCGGGCTCCCTGCATCAACGGGCGCGTTTCGTCTACCCAAACTTCAATCTCTTTGTTGGCATCGTGGGCATGAAAGATTACCGAAAGTGCCGTTCCGTATTTGCCGGTGGCAAGACTACCGGTGTTACAGTGTGTTAAAATTTTGCTGCCTTTCTCGACAAGCTCAACGCCGTTTTCGCCAATTTTTTTGCAAATGCGTTTGTCTTCATCGTGGATGGTTTTTGCCGTTTCCAGCGCAACTTCTTTAATCTCAGCAATAGGCTTGTCTTTATGGGCCTGCATCGTCGTCATAATACGGTTTAGCACCCACTCCAAATTGATGGCCGTGGGCCGAGCGCTTTGCAAGTATTCGGCAACGCGTTCCACTTCAACCCAAAAGCTGTTAAAGCTCGATTCCGGCAGTTCTTTGATACCCATATAAAAAGCGTATCCGCCGGCAATGCCAATGGCAGGGGCGCCGCGTACGCGAAGCTTTTTGATAGCCTCCCACATCCGGCCCATGTCGCGGATGTCGCTGTATACCTTACGTTTGGGCAAGTAGGTTTGATCGATGATTCGTACGTGATCATCACGCCACTGAATAGATTCCACTGCTGTAGGAATATTGTTGCTCATAGAGTAAATATTTTAGAGATAAATTTATGCTGATTGCTAAAAACCTTCTGCGGTGCCATTGCCGCGCGGGTCGGCCGCACCGTGCCGTTGGCCATTCTCATCAACAAATATAATATGAGCCCGGCCAACCGAACCGGTTTCCAAATTGTGGCCCATTTCTCGGAGTATCATACGGCTATCTTTAGCGATTCCAAACTCTTCGTAGTATAAACGATCGGGCAGCCACTGATGGTGAAAACGGGGCGCCGATATGGCTTCGGCGGGGTTCATGTTAAAAACGGCCATATTTAAAAAGTTCTGCAGCGTAGCTGAAATGATTCGCGGCCCACCGGCAGCACCGATCACCATACTAATTGAGTTGTCTTTGGTCACAATAGTGGGCGACATGCTGCTGAGCATGCGCTTGCCGGGTTCAATGGCGTTTGCCTTACCCTGAATGAGCCCGAACATATTAGGTTCGCCGGGTTTGGCCGTAAAGTCATCCATTTCGTTATTCAGGAAAAATCCGGCGCCGCTTACCGCCACTTTGCTGCCGAATGAGCCGTTCAGCGTGGTGGTTACTGACACAGCATTGCCGGCTGAATCAACAATAGAAAAGTGCGTGGTTTCGGTTGATTCCATAAAGCCGGGTACATTGCCGTGATCAATTGAATCGCTTGGGGTGGCCCGTTCAGAATTATAGCTCTGCATACGATTTTTATTGTATGATGCACTAAGCAGCGTATCGCGCGGGATATCAACAAAGTCGGGATCACCCAAGAAGTAGGCCCGATCGGCAAAAGCGCGACGCATGGTTTCAGTAACCAAATGGACGTAATCAGCCGAGTTGTAGCCTATGCTTTCAAGATCGTACGGCTGCAGCATTTGCAGCATCTGCGCGATAGCAACACTTCCTGAGCTGGGTGGCGGCATAATTAAGAGTTCGTAGCCTTGAAATTCAGCACGTACGGGTTCGCGCCACACACTTTCGTAATTTTGCAAATCGCGGTGGGTGATGAGTCCACCTTGTAGCTGCATTTCCTCCACGATTAAATCGGCCGTTTGGCCATCGTAGAAACCATCGCGGCCCTGTTTTGCAATACGCTCCAGCGTTTTGGCTAAGTCTTTTTGCACAAAAAGATCCCCCTCTTGGTACATGGTGCTGTCGGGTTTGGTAAAGTAGCTGCGGGAGCCTTCATACTTGAGCAGCGTTTCGCGGTATCGGTTCAATGTTTGGGCCTGAATCCAGGAAAGTTCGTACCCCTCACGCGCCAGCCGGATCGCCGGTTCAATCACGGTTTCCAGCGGCAGGCTACCGTAGCGATTCAGCGCCTTCACCATGCCGTCAACTACGCCGGGAACGCCCACGGCCAGTGCGCCTTCGCGACTTAGTTTAGAAATGTACTGTCCATCGCGAATATACATGTCGGGTCCGGCCTTTGCCGGGGCCACCTCACGGAAATCAAGCGTTATATTTTCACCCCCGGCATTATGGATCACCATAAAGCCGCCTCCACCAATGTTGCCGGCGCGGGGCAAGGTTACAGCCAGGGCAAACTGCGCAGCTACGGCAGCATCAACGGCGTTTCCACCCTGTTGCAGAATTTGCTTGCCGGCTAGCGAAGCGTGCTTTTCAGCGGTAACTACCACCGCTTTATCGTAGGCTTTGGTCCACCCGATTTGCGCGTGAGCACTGCTAAAATGGCTACTGAAAGTAAAGAGCACTAAGAACAGAAAGCGGAACAAATATTTCATATAAAAAATGTTTTGCAGGTTTTTCGATTCCGGAAAGAATATAGAAAAATATTGGCAGTGGTGTGATGTGTACTTCAACCAGCGTTGCCGTTTTTAGTTTCATATCCCGACTCTGTGGGCCATCACAGAATTAAAGAATGGAGAAGGGCAATGTATGTATCCCAGGTGCAGGAAACGAAAGTAATTTTGAAGGAAAGCACCCCGGTCAAAGAGTGCTTTCCGGAAATGGAAATTAGTTCGATTGAATAATAGAGGCGCTCTGGTTTATGCCCGCCATATCTATAATGGCATTATTGTTATTGGAGCGCTGGGTGATGGAAGCATCACTGTGGCGTAGGTTGTTAAGTGTACCTTGTTGAATTTCCGCTTCATTACTATTCCCAGGCTGATTTATGAGTGCCTGGTTATTAATTGCTATACCTTGAAAGAAACCTTGCGTGATGTCGGCATCATTGCGATTGCCACCCTGTCGAATATCAGCGTCATTCCACAGAGCTGTACCCACAGCGGAAGTGGTAGCAGAGGATCCTTGCAGAATTCTACTGCTGTTATTATTTCCGTTTATACGGATACTCGCTTCATTCCCTATGGCTTTGCTGCCTAAATCAGCCTGAACAATATTGGCAAATTTGGTACGATTTCCATTTATGTAAATGCTGGCGCTGTTAAATTTAGCTAGACCGTTGGATCCCTGACCTTGGGTAATATTTACGTTAAACTTACTATTAAAACTACCAGCTATTTGCAAGGTTGCTTCATTTTGAACAGCAGTACCGTCACTTGTACCTTGAAGTATCACGCCAAAATTTTGATCACCTATCTGTAAAATTGAAGCCTTATTATTATTCGCTATCCCCTGTTCAAAATCAAGAAAATCGCGTTCATCATTTTCAAGTCGCTGTTTCCATTTGCCTTGGCCAATTTTAGCTTGATTATTTTTGCCGCGCTGAATGATGTCGCCTTGGTTATTGGCCGTCGCCTGTTCAATGATGGCTTCGTTGTTCAGGTCGCTGCCGGTTTGGCCAAAAGCGTAACCGGCAATGGCAAAAAGTGCAAACGAGAGTGTGATTAGCTTTTTCATAATAGTCACCTCTTCTTTTGATGAAATGATAATTATGCCCCGAATCAATAATCGAGGCCGCTTAGTATTGCTTCACTTGCATATTGCGATACAAAAAGGGGAAAGGGCTCAAATTTATGATGCAGCAGACCCTAATAAAGGGTTATTCATAAATCATGACACAAGAATTTTAAGTTCAAAAAATAATTTGAACCAATCCCGCCTGCCGTATCGCATGATGCTGTGTAAAGGCGAATTAAATCTTGTCTATTATGCGAAAATTACTACCGTTGGTGAGTTCGATATTGTTGATACTTTTACTTGGTTCCTGCGATATGGTAGAGCAGGCCGCTGATGAAACTGAGGGCGAAGAACCGACTGATGCGATTGAGCTAAGTAGTGCAGAGGCAAAAACAATGCACGATTATTTTAGCCAAGTGGCTGATAGTATTCCTGATTTCGGCGGATTTTATATTAATGGGGGTGGACAACCTGTTGTATTCCTCAGATCACCAGATCAGCACTCAAAAACGGAAGTTGCCCAGGTTTTAAAAGAAGTTATGGGTGAAAATATTCTTGAGCGGGGAGGTGGCCCTCGTCGTTCGGTGCAAAATCCTGAGTTGACACTTAGAGAGGGAGCTTATTCGATGGAAGAGCTGCTGTCTTGGTATGAAGAATTGGGAAGAGTTTTTTCAATAGATCAAGTGGTGTTTACCGATCTGCAAGAAAGCACAAATAGTCTTACGGTGGGCGTTACCAGTCTAGAGGTTCAAGCCGATGTAAAAGGCATAGCCGAAGAAAACGAGATTCCCCCGGAAGCAGTGTCTGTTGTACAAGCTGAACTGCCTGAGGAACAGAATCATGGTCTCCGAACAAATGTGAATCCACCACGTGGAGGTATCGAAATTGGCTACCCCATTGCAGGCGCCGATAATTTTTCAGCATGTACATTAGGATTCGTTGGGTACTTAAATGGCGATCTCGGTTATATCACGAATTCTCACTGTACGGCAAAGCGTGGTAGTGTAACAGGGCAGGCATTTAATAATCCCGTAAATGGGCCTCAGCTCGGAGTAGAGGAAACAGATCCAAATTACAGCACCTGTGGATTCTTTCAGAATTCTGCATGCCGCTACAGTGATGCTGCTTTTGTTGATTTTGACAGCGGAATTAATGGCGTTACTGCAGTTGCGAAAACACAAAGCTGGGCAGGACCCAATTCAGGATCAGGATCTTTGAAACTAAGCCACGGCTCTGCAAGTATGGACGTGCGCGACAGAGATAAATTTCCAGCAAAAGGTGAAATGGTTGATAAAGTAGGCCGAACAACCGGTTGGACTTATGGATACGTCAAGAGAACATGCTATAATACACGTGTGGGAAAGAAAAATAGCAGTGGCCGGAAAAAACTAAATGGAAAGTTTCTACTCATGAAATGTCAGAACAAGGCAAGCTATAACTCCAGTTCGGGCGATAGTGGATCACCCGTATTTCACTGGCACGGAGATGAAGTAACTTTATTAGGTGTCCATTGGGGCGGTAGCAATAATGCTATTTTTAGTTCAATTGGAGGCATATATGCAGACTTTTAACCCAGTGGTTGTCTAAACCTTTTTATAGATTTCGACCTGCCAGGGTGAAAACTGGCAGGTCTTTTCTTTTATAACTTCTACTAGGGGTAATCAGTCCAGCAGTTGTTGATACGCCGTGATCAACGAATCGCCGGCGCTATTTTCTTCGTAAACTTCAATAAGCCGTGTAAGATTGTTGGGTGCACTTCCTTTAAATTCATCGGCATTGGCCTTAAAAATTCGGTAATGATGACGAAACAGCGAATCGGCCTCTACCTTGTTTTTGCTCTGTAGGTTTAGGCTGGCCGCCAGTAAACCCTCAGTATAGGCAGTTCGCAGGTCATCCCTGTTGTAAATGTTTCGGTGAATTGAAACACTCTCTCTCAGGTAAGGTTCAGCTTGGGTATGCCGCTGGGCAGAGAGCAATAATAAACCCAGCATATTAAGTTGAGCTGCCGTCCGTGGATGATTGGTAGAATATTTTTCTTTTACGGCCGAAACATTTTCTTGAAACGATTTTTCGGCTTCATTGTACTGACCGGCAAAATATTGGCTTGTAGCAAGGTTTCGGCGGGTCATTAAAACTTCGGGGTGACCCCGCGGGTATTCTTCTTCATGAACCTCGAGCGCTTTATTGTAATACTTTATTGCTTGTTTATATTGCTCTTGATGCCGGTACAGATAAGCCAGATCATTGTAGTAAGCCCCGTGTGGAGCACTGTTATTTGCCCACTCGTTCTCTGCTCGCGAAATAGCAGTAAATAAAAGTTCTTCTGCTTCGGCATATTGTTCCTGCTCGCGCAGCAAGTTTGCCAAGTCAACCATAGAATCAAGCAAATCTCGATGGGCAGGCGGCAGTAATTGCTGCTGAATTTCTAGAGCTTTTCGGGCATATAGTTCGGCCGAATCAAGTTTCCCAATATGGTGCAGGGCTTCTGCAAGGCTTGATAGACTATGAGCCGTTTCAACGTGGGTAGTCCCCAAAATTTCAGATCGGATCTTGTAAGATTCTCTTAAATAGGGCAGTGCTTTTTTATGATTATAATCCTTACGGTGTAAGTTGCCTATTTTGTGCAGTATTGAGGCATGCTCGCTGCTGTTTTCTCCATGGAATA
Source organism: Balneolaceae bacterium SMO_bin1 (assembly GCA_003123965.1). The sequence goes on along the minus strand of NNSL01000419.1, from coordinate 3,564 downwards.
CTCGGCTTTCTTTAAGCGCTTTTTGGTATAGGTCTAGCGCTTTGTCGTAATCGCCGAAATTTAAGTAGGCCTGACCCATCACCGAAAGCACGGATGGGAAGACCGGTTCATTTTGCAATTGGTTTGCCTCTTGCAACCCCTTTTGCAGCAACTGCTCTACAGAAACGGTCTGTTCTTCGCTGGCTGTATCGTACAAGCCCAGCAGGAAGTTAGAAATCTGTTGTGCCTCTTGTGCTTCAAGCTGGGCGCGGTTTTTTTGCTCGGTGATTTGCCAGGTATAAAACACGGTAAAACCGATGATCAGCAGCAGAAAACCGGCAGCCACAGCAAGCCCTGTTTTATACCGTTTAAGGAATTTCGATGATTTATACCGCCAGGAATCATCGCGGGCCACTAACGGGCGGTTTTGTTCGTGGCGCATCAGGTCGTCAAGCAGCTCTCCGGTGGAGTCGTAACGAGCTTCCGGCTCCTTGCGCAGGGCTTTCATGATGATGGCATCGAGGTCGCCCTGCAGCCGGGCGCTGAGGGTAGAGGGATCGGTATCACGCTCTTCAGCTATTGTGTGCTTCTCTTCGGATGGAAGTGATTTGAACTGATTTGAAGGCCCAATGGGCAGCTTTTGGCGAATGAGCGTTTCAATTTCGGTTAACTGCTTATCCTCAAAGTCAAATGGGTGAACGCCTGCCAGGAGTTCGTACAGCAAGATGCCAAGGCTGTAGCTATCTGTAGCGGTGGTGACCGGCTCGCTGTTAATCTGTTCGGGGGCGGCATAACTGAGCGTGAGCAGACGCGCTCCCTCTTGAGTCTGGAAAAGTGTAGTGTTGGGATCCTCGGGCTCCAGCAGTTTGGCAATACCAAAGTCCAGAATTTTGATTCTGCCTTCTTGGGTCACCAGAATATTTGACGGCTTCAGGTCGCGATGAATGACGGTGTTCTTATGGGCGTATTGAACAGCCTTACAAACCGACCGAAACAGCTTCAGGCGTTGGTTAACGGTAAGGGTATGATGATTGCAGTAATCTAGCAGGGGTGTTCCATTTATGTATTCCATTACCAAATACGGAAGCCCGGCCTTAGTTACGCCACCGTCTAGCAGGCGCGCTATGTTAGGATGGTCGAGTCCTGCAAGGATAGTGCGCTCCCGACGAAAGCGTTCTATATTAGAGGGGGTATCCATGCCGCGGCGCATTACTTTCAGGGCCACTTGTCCCTGATAGGCGTCATCGGCGCGCTCGGCCAGGTAAACCGACGCCATGCCGCCATGACCGATTACTTGCTGCACCCTGTAAGTTCCTATTTGTTCTCCAACCAGCGAGGGCCCTTCAAGTTTACTGTCAGAAAAGGCCGCATCTTTTTGGAGTTCGGCGTAGCGTCTGGGATTCCCCAGATAGTTTGTTTGTTCTGCCTCTTCGATATTCTCCAGTAGTTCGGTGACACGTGTCTTTAGCTTCTTATCATCCCCACACGCATCCTGGATATAATCTTCACGTTGTGGCCGATCCAAGGTGAGGGCCGTATCAACTATTTCTTCAACTCGTTGCCAGTTTTGTTGATTCATAGCCTCAGGTTAATTACTCGCAAGAAATCGAATGCATACAGCCCGGAGGTCCTGTCCGGGTGATAATCTAGCACAACGTATTCATGGGTAGCTGCCCTTCTACATGGTTAAGAATAACAAAAAACTATCCTTCCAGCTCTTTATATAGCCAGCCGCGGGCTTTTGCCCAGTCTCGCTTAACGGTACTTTCAGAAACATCAAGCGCCTGGGCAGTCTGATAAATAGTGAGGCGCCCAAAAAAACGTAGTTCAACCACTTGGGCCAGCCGTTCATTTAGTTGCTCCAATTCCTTGAGCTTTTCATCAATGTCGATAAGTTCATCTGCCTGGTGATGCACTTTCATCAATTCGTCGATGTAGGTTACATCCTGCTGATTTCCGCCCCGTTTCTCTCGTTGCTTGGTTCGGGCATGGTCAATGAGGATTTGCCGCATACAGCGCGCAGCGATAGCCAAAAAATGGCTCTTACCGTTTGCTTCAATTTCATCCTGATCGGCCATTTTCATATATACCTCGTGAACCAGGGCAGTTTCCGTGAAGGTAATATCGTTGCGTTCGTTCTGCAGCTTAGAGTAGGCCAGACGCTTTAATTCATCGTAAATAAGAGGAAACAAGTTGTCATAGGCTTGTTCAGAACCTTCCTTTACTTTATTAAGTAAATGCGTTACCCGAGACGTATCACTCATGATTTTCTAAGTTATTCTAAGTTACCCCATTCCCCTATTTACTTTGCCCAACAAATTAAGCCTTTTTTTAATTTATTGAAGCGCAATAAGTTACTTTTATAACTAATCCTGCAAAAAATTGTCTTCGCGTGCCTCCCTTATGGCATGAAGCCATTCTATTGCTTCCTGGTAAAGCTGTTCATCAGGCTGGCAGGCGGCTCGAACAAAACTCCCCCTCTTGGCCGGTTCCAGATCCAATGCCCGGTCAACAACTTTTTCAACTTCTTTCCACTGCTGCTTTTCCATTGCAGAACATAATTGTGTTTCAGCCTAACAACGTATATGCGATATTTTTGGTAGAATAATGCCAAATTACTTCTCTCAATATTGTGTTGGTTCTAGTTTGGCGGTGATATTGCGTAGGGCTTTGAATGGTGATCCATAAATTGGGACCACGGATGGTACAGGTTACGTCGCCTAAAAGCACCACTGCTATGATTTCAAACCAGTATGGTGTCAGCTTACTTTTTCATCACGCTAGTTGCTTAAATGAAAAAGCTTGAACCGCTTACTCGGGTTTTCCCCCCCGCTTGCATGCCGATAGAGCTTGCAGTTAGCTTAAAAGCTGCGACTCCTGAAAAATCAGAATATGATGGATGTGAAAGCGCTAAACACGGCGAAAAAAATTTGTCACCTTTTCGATAGAAAGTACGCATAATACTATGCAGCATTTGTGAATGCTTTAAATAAGACTGAGCAGATGCATCGAATACTTAGCATCGTATTTGTACTTGTATTTGTTATTTCTTGTGGCGATGAAACAACCGGGCCAGAGAAGCAGGTAGATATTACAAAAGATGAAGCAGCCACGGCAGTGCAGGACGTACTTGCTGAACGTGGTCTTTTCCCCTCCGCCGGTTCTTCGGCTAATTTATCAGCCGCTTCCCAACAGACCGCCGGTATTCCCAGCAGTGTGGGGTATATGGATTATGTTGATGTGGACATTGATGGTGACGGCCGAATAGATGTCACTTTTGATATCGGCCCGGACGGAAATATCATACCGCAAGGGGACTGGCGTGATGAGAATCCGGATTTTTGCCGTGAAAAGATCCGCTTCATGAAAGGGGCCCAAAAAAACCTCAACTTTAAGATCTTTCCTTTCAGCGACGGCTGGAGCGTTTTTGTGCAATATATTGACGTGCCAACCACTAAAGTTGAAAATCAGCGGGAAGGGCAGGCGCCTTCACCGAACCTTGACGGCCTGAAGAATGCGCTCGAGTAATGCATTGAGTGATTTTGAGCCCGACATAAAATCAGCTAAAGGACCGTGCGGCGAAAA
>NNSL01000375.1 GCA_003123965.1 Balneolaceae bacterium SMO_bin1 | reverse complement strand
ACTGCTTCAACGTACTGATAATAAGCATCCGGGGGCTTTCCTCTGTATCAAATTCACTCCCCTGGTAATCACCATATACATTCTCAATCACCAGGTTTCGCTTGCTCATCTCCTTTTCAAACCAATTGATATCATAGAGCTTTACCCGCTCGGAGTACGTTTTTTGGGCGCCGGTTGATTCGCGCCGAAATTCGATATCCTTATAGATGGCACCATTTTTTAAATATCGCCTGATGTTATAATCAATATCCTGGAACCGGCCGGAGTCGTTAGGCTTGAACGATTTGCGGACCTTGTGCGGGTTTAAATAGTCTAACACAAATATTCCCTCGTCTTTCAGCATTTCTACAACGCTATCAAATACCTGTGCATTTTCATGATCATCAAGAAAATAGCCGAAGGTGGTAAACAGGTTTACAATAGCGTCAAAACTCTCGGCCAGCGGATTACGCATATCCCGCACTTCAAATCGCAGGTTATCCAACCCTTCTGAATCGGCATGTTCCCGGGCGGTTTTAATGGCCTGCTCCGATAAATCAATACCCGTTACCTGGTAGCCTTTGCGCGCAAGGTTAATAGAGTGGCGCCCACGACCGCACCCCAGATCAAGAATCTTAGAACAAGTATGCAGCGACAGCGTGCGTTCAAGAAATTCAACAAGCTGCAGGGCTTCCGATTCATCCCTGTTTACGTACAGCTTTTCGTAGAGCGGACTGTCAAACCATTCTTCAAACCAATTCATCAAATCACTTATTTTTAAATTTTAAAAGCCAAAAGATACACAAATCATCGGCCCTTTATAAACCACCGCACGGCTTATTATTTTTAATATTCATAATGTTTTAGTTACTTTGGCTTAACACTGTTAACCGAGCCGCACAGGTTGCCTATACTATTGTAGCGGTATTCATGAAATCTGTTAACAAGTAATAATTGGTAGTATTTCACTAGAATCATCATCTATAACGGAGAATTTATGCGTCGAATATTAGCTACTGTATCTCTAATTTTTTTATTCGCTTCGTCGGCTTTTGCGAGCGGTTTTTCTATTTATGAAGCCAGCGTGCGGGCAAACGGAATGCTGGGCGCATTTTCGGCTTACGCTGATCATGCATCCACTATTTACTACAACCCAGCCGGGCTGGGTGGCCTTGAAGGCATTAACGTAACGGCCGGAGCTTCTATCATTGCTCCGCGATCTTCATTTCGCAATCAAACCCCACTGGCCCCGTATGGTGCCGAGTACGAAATGAAGAAAAACCAATTTTTAGTGCCCAACTTTTACGCCACATATGAAATAGCCGACGGACTTACCGCTGGTGTTGGTATATATGCAGAGTTTGGGCTTGGCACTGAATGGAATGACGACTGGGTAGGCCGAGGCGTATCAACCAAGGCTGAAATTGAAACGCTTACGCTCAATCCTGCCATCGGTTATAAAATAGATGATACCGGATTCGGAACCATCCGTCTGGGAGCTGGATTGCGAACCATAATACACGGCAAAGTTGAGCTGGCGCGCGCTGTTACCGACTTTACACCCGAGGGTGATTTTGACCTGCAGGGTGATTTAGCAGAGCCAGCCTTTGGGTATAATCTTGGGGTGATGTATTCTCCCAAGGAGATGGTGACACTCGGATTCACCTATCGCAGTGCTATCGAAGCTGAATTTGAGGGTGAAGCTGAATTTACTGATCTCTCGGTCGGCTTTCCGGAAACGGCTGGTGGCGGCACAACTATTGAGTTCCCGGCCAGTTACGTTATTGCCCTAAATGTTAAACCAGTTTCAAATTTGACGCTTGAAGCTGATTACATCTGGTGGGGCTGGTCGAGCTATGATGAACTAGTCATTAACTTTGATCAGGCCGTACCTGCTCTCGGGGGCGACCAAATCGTTAATCCAAGAAATTACGAAGACACTATTCAGCTGCGCTTTGGGGCTGAATACAAAGAGTTCGGTGTTGAAGGCCTGACACTGCGCGCGGGCTTTGCCTACGATGAGAACCCCATTCCAGAAGAGGATGTGGATCCTACCCTCCCCGACTCCGACCGCATTGAGTTCTCCGGCGGCTTGACGTACGCGATCAATGAGAATATCGCTATTGATGCAGCGTACATTTTTATACGCGCCGACCAGCGCAAGGTGGATGATACCGTTACTGGTATCGACGGAGTTTACAACACCTATGCCAATATTCCATCATTGGGCATTACGCTGAACTACTAAATCAGAAAGGATTTTTATCATGAAAATATTAGACACAAAACTTATTTCAGTTATTGCACTGCTCTTTGTTTTTGCTGTAAGTTGTGAAGACTACAGCGAACTCGATTCAGATCCGATAGAATCGGGGCAGGCAGATTTTAGCAGCTACGTTGCCGTGGGCAACAGCCTCACAGCGGGTTTCCAAAGCGGCGCTCTGTACGAGTCCGCCCAGGAATATTCGTATCCGAACCTTCTGGCGCGACAATTTCGGCAATCGGAGGACTTTACGCAGCCGCTTATCAGTGATCCAGGTCTGGGTACACGCATAGAACTTACCAGCCTGAATCCCCTACAAACCACGCAAACGCAAGTAAGCGGTACTCCACTTAACCAAGGGCAAAAGCCTTTTGAAAACCTGGGAGTCCCCGGTGCCGTTTTGGTTGATTACGCGAATCCCAATGGTGTCGGCAACCTGAAAGCGCGGGCCACAAACCCTTCCAATCCCGCTTTTAACCCATTTTACAGCATCGTACTGGAAGAGTCGGAACTGGCAAAAGATGCTCCAAACATACATAACCAGGTTGCCAAGCAGGAACCTACGTTTATCACATTTTGGCTGGGCAATAACGATGTACTTGGCTATGTAACCTCTGGCGGAGAAGGACAACCAATTACCGATCCCACTCAGTTTAGCCAGCTGTATGGGGCTTCAGCCCAACTATTAGGTTCAACTGGAGCCAATGTAGTGGTATATAACATTCCGGATGTAACCAGTATCCCCTTTGTATTTTTGTTGCGTTCGCAGCTGGAACAACAGGGTGTAATCACATTCAATGAAACCACGCAAAGTTACCAGTTGGTAACTGGTCAGGGCAACGCTAATATTTACATCGAAACCGACGAAGGGCCTCAAGTTATGCGCCAGGATGACTTCCTGCTGCTCAGCGGTCAATCCTACTTTGGGCAGGTTGCAGCCGGCTCTGTGCCACCACCCGTCACCCCCGAGAATGCAATACCTGATAATTTAGTGCTAGATGGTAACCTGGCAACACAAGCTATTGATTCTGAAATTGAAGAGGCTGGGGCCGCTGTAGCCCAGTACAATGGCGCCATTCAGCAAATTGCGTCTTCGGCCGGCTTTGCATTGGTCGATGTCAATTCGATCTTCAACCAGATCATCGCCAATTTTCAAAGCAATCCTCAATCCGGTGGTTATCAGGCGGGTGATCTTACGCTTCAACCGACACCCGGCTCGCTGTTCTCATTTGATGGCGTGCACATTAGCAATCGCGGCTCAGCTGTGGTGGCCAACGAAACTATTCAGGTTATCAACAACTCGTTTGGTGCAAACCTTGAGCAAATAGACGTTAGCGATATTCCGCAAGGCTTACCGGCAGCTAGTCAATAAAATTGCGTCCAAAACAGACTTAATTTCATAGCCGGGATTTTTCTCCCGGCTATTTTTTTGTCGCCCCACTCGCTGAATCAAAAACTCAAATTTCCCTTTCGAACTTAACCGCTGATTTTTTATATTTGTTTAGATCAGTTATAAATAAAACTAACATTTACGCGATGCATCCTTTAAATGCTGCCAAAGCTGGAGAACGCGTTCACATTCAGTGTTTGGGATGTGACTGTGAAAATGCCTGTCGCCTGCGCGAAATGGGATGCGTAGAAGGTAATAAGGGTAAAGTTATCTCCAACAATAAAAACGTTGTTTTACAAGTTGGTGATACGCGCTTGGCTATCAGTAAATCACTTGCACGCAGCATTCTAGTTAGCTTGAATACCAGAACCACATGAGTACCCTCCTTTCAGAGCAGAAACAGACCGGCAAAAAAAAGATTGTCAACGTTGAGGGGCCTAACGCTCCTCGCTTACTTGAGATGGGTTTACTGCCGGGAACACCGGTGGAAATTATCCGCAGCGCACCCTTGGGATTTCCCATTGAAATTAAGGTACGGGGCTATCTGCTTACCCTTCGCAAGGAAGAAGCTGAATGTATAGAAATTGAGTAATCATTTATCGTGAAAGACCAACCACTTACCATTGCTTTAGTTGGTAACCCCAACACCGGAAAATCGACCATTTTTAACGCCCTAACCGGCATGAAACAGAAGGTGGGCAACTACCCTGGAGTTACCGTTGAGAGAAAAACGGGTTATGTAACTATTGACGACACCAAGCATAAAGTCATAGACTTACCGGGTACCTACAGCCTAAATCATAAAAAGGTTGACGAGCGCATTGCCTACCAAACGCTCATCGGTGAATATGAGCATGAGGAAACACCCGATTTAGCCGTTTTAGTGCTGGATGCCACTAATCTCGATCGGAACCTCTATTTGGCTACCCAGGTAATGGACCTCGAAATTCCGATGATTGTGTTACTGAATATGAGCGACCTGGCCGAAGATCGGGGTATCTCGGTTGATGCTGATGCCATTCAGAAACGTCTGGGCGTACCGGTGCTGCCCATTGTGGCCAAAGACAAACAAGATATTCAAAAAGTAAGGCAGGCTATTGCAAATCATGATCTGTCGCCGACTAAATCCTTAAGCTGGAAGCCTAAAGAACCGTTGAACGAGGCCATTGATCTGATCAGCAACGAATGGCTTAAACCCCATACTGATTTGCCCAATCGCGCATACCCTATTGAGGCTCTGCGGCTCATCAGCGATAATCAGGTACCGGATGATTTTCATCAGCACCCCAAGAAAGAAGTGGCTGAAGAAATCATCGCCAAGGCACAAGAACGTATTGAGCGGGCAGGGCATAATCCCTCAGCGGCCGAAGTAATGGCGCGCTACGACTTTATTGAAGAATGCACGCGCAACGGATCGTCCCGCCAAGAAGAAGAACCAGAAACGCTTAGCGACAAAATTGACAAGTTCGTCACGCATAAAATAGCCGGACCAGTCATTTTTGTAGCAATTCTGCTGCTCATGTTCCAGGCTATTTTCTCTTGGGCTGAACCATTTATGAACCTGATTGATCTCTTTTTTGTAGAGGCCGGCAATTTTGTGGCTCAAAACTTACCTCCCGGCATCCTCAATGATTTACTTGTTGAAGGCGTGATTGCGGGTCTCGGCGGTGTTATCATTTTCCTGCCGCAAATCATGTTCCTGTTCTTTTTCATTTCTATTCTGGAGGCAACCGGCTACATGGCCCGCGCCGCTTTTGTGATGGACGGATTTATGACGCGGATAGGCTTGCACGGGCGCTCAGTGGTCCCTCTTATATCGGGCTTTGCCTGTGCTGTGCCCGGCATTATGGCCACCCGCACTATTGAAAGCTGGAGCGACCGACTTATCACCATTATGGTGCTTCCGTTTATGGCATGCTCGGCCCGGCTGCCGGTGTACGCCCTTATGATATCAGCCTTTGTACCCGACCAGTCAGTAATTGGGTTTATCGGACTGCAGGGTATTACCTTTTTCGGGCTGTATATTTTCGGCATTGTGATGGCTATTGCTGCTGCCTGGGTGATGAAACTATTCTATGCGGATACCTCCTCCACTCCCTTCATGATGGAGCTGCCCAGTTACAAAATGCCTAAATGGTCGGCCGTGTTTTATAACATGTTTGAGCGGGGTTGGATTTTTTGTAAAAGAAGCCGGCAAAATTATTATGGCTATTTCTATTGTGCTTTGGTTCTTGGCTTCGTACCCCAAAGTGGAAGTACCACAGGAAATTGCAAACGCGCCTCAAACTACCGAAGCTTCGTTCAATGCCCAGGAATCGGCGTCTTCGTACAAACTTAAAAACAGTTATGCGGGGCAAATTGGCCAGTTTATTGAACCTACTATTGAGCCGCTCGGCTTTGACTGGAAGATTGGTATCGGCTTAATTACCTCCTTTGCCGCACGAGAAGTAATGGTAGGAACACTCAACACCATTTACAGCGTGGGCGATGAAAGCGGCAGCGTGGTCACACTACAAAGAAACTTATCAATGATACGGACCCGGAAACCGGTGAGCCGGTGTTCTCTACCCTGTCAGCCATTTCACTCATGATTTTCTTTGCCCTTGCCATGCAGTGTATGAGTACGCTGGCTATTGTGCGTCGCGAAACGAACTCGTGGAAGTGGCCTATCGTCATGTTTACATATATGACCGCCCTTGCTTATATTTGCTCGTTGATTGTATACCAAGGTGGTACGGCATTAGGCTACTAATTAAATTAGTGATGTTATGCAGACAGTAATTGCCATTTCGCTTCTTGTATGTGCAGGTTTATTTCTGGGCTGGAATTATATCGGCAAGAATTTAACGAGCAAATCTCCCGATGAACCCGGCGACTGTGGCCCTGACTGCAAGTGCGGGTAACGTACAGCTCATCATCAATTTATGATTCACTTTCCCTTCCAGTATTTGTAAGTTCCGCTTCAAATTAATTAACCCTGCATGAATTTCTTACAAAAACTGGAAACGGCCGTAGAAGCCTCTGATTCTATCCTCTGCGTTGGGCTTGACCCAAATCTCAACCGCATTCCCGAAACCATTAAAGAACAGCATCGCGACCGGAATGAACAAGTCCGGCAATTCCTGCTCAATGTTATTGAGGTAACTTCCAGCCACTGCGCGGCCTATAAACCAAATCTGGGCTTTTTTGAAGCTCTGGGCGCCAACGGATTGCACGTGTTTCAAGAAGTAGTTGATGCCATTCCTGACGAGAAAATTATTATTGCAGACGCCAAGCGTGGCGATATCAGCTCTACGGCTGAACACTACGCGAAAGCTTACTTTGAAGAGTTTGACGTTGATGCCATCACTCTGAGTCCCCTGATGGGATTTGAAACGCTGGATCCCTTTCTGACCTATCCCGAGAAAGCGGTATTTGCCCTTACACTTACCTCCAACCCCGGCGCCGACGATTTCTTGAAAAAGCCCTTCGGCGTGCATGATTCTATGGCTGAATACATCGCCGATGTGCTGGCAGGATATGATAAGAAACATGAAACTCACATCGGCATGGTGGTGGGTGCTACCCAAGCAGATAAATTACAGCCTGTAATTGGAAATCATACCAACGGCGCCCTGCTTATTCCGGGGATCGGTGCGCAAGGCGGTTCTATTGAGGAACTTGGTACAGCTTTGGAAAATCACGCTGGAATACCGCTGGTTAGTTCAAGCCGAAGTATATTATACGCGGGAGAAAACAGCGATAACTGGCAGCAGGCAGTTGCCGATCAATCCGCTTCGTTCAAAAAAGCGCTGCAACCCATCACTAAACGCTATGTCTGATTCCACCAAACCCGAAGTAATTGTATTTACCGACGGTGCCTGCAGCGGAAATCCGGGACCCGGCGGCTGGGGTGCCTTGCTGCAATGGAACGGCAGGGAAAAAGAAATAACGGGCGGTGCAGATCATACCACAAATAACCGGATGGAAATGCGCGCCGTTATTGAGGCACTAAATGCGCTGAATAAACCATGCCGTGTTAAAATTCACAGCGACAAGTGCGTTAATCGTAAACACTTTTAAGCAAAACTGGATTAACAGCTGGATTAAACGCGGCTGGAAAAAATCGAATAAAAAGCCGGTTGAAAATCAGGATTTATGGAAAGAGATGCTCACCGCCATGCAGCCGCATGATGTAGAATGGATTAAGGTAAAAGGCCACTCAGACAATGAGCGTAATAACCGGGTGGACAGGCTGGCAGTAGATGCTTCTAAGCGATTTCAGTAGCTAAAGACTGGCAAACGGCTTCATATCCAAATCTGAATACATTCCTTTCTTAGCCATCAGGTAGCCCGTTACTGCGATCATCGCAGCATTATCGGTACAGTATTCCAAGCGCGGAATAAAAAGCGAAATCCCCAGCTCATTTGCCATCTGTTCGGATTTTGTCCGCAGCATACTATTGGCAGAAACCCCTCCGGCAAGTACAACTGTTTCTACCCCCGTATACTCAACGGCTTTTCGTAACTTTTTCACCAAAACCTCAGTAATGGCATGCGATACGCTGGCACAAATATCGTTCAGGTGATCATTTAAAAATGCCTGCTGATCTTCTTTCTCCTGCAGATAATACAAGGCCGAAGTCTTTAAACCCGAGAAGCTGAACTCAAATTTATTATTCAACATGGACTGCGGGAAATCATGAAAGCGTGGGTTACCTTTTTGAGCCCGTTCATCCATAACCGGACCGGCGGGATAAGGCAGGCCCAAAATCTTGCCAATTTTATCAAATGCTTCACCTGCCGCATCATCCCGTGTTTGCCCTAGCAGCTCATGTTCAAATTTGTTTTTAACATGTACCAGCTGCGTGTGGCCTCCCGAAACAGTGAGGGCCACAAATGGATACGAAGGCTGGTGATCAATAAAATTCGCGTAAATATGAGCGTCCATGTGATTCACCCCAATGAGCGGAATATCTCGCGCCAGCGACAACCCTTGGCAAAGCATACGCCCACCAGCAACGCGCCAATCAACCCCGGGACCTTGAGTAACAGCTATGGCATCAATTTCATTAATCGAAACATCAGCTTCATTCAAGGCTTGGTTCACGGTTGCCCAAATGGTCTTGTGGTGGGCGCGTGATGCCAGTTCGGGCACTACCCCTCCATACTGCTCATGCACGGTTTGTGAGGCGATTACATTTGATTTAAGGCCACTGCTGGTGTACACGGCGGCGGCTGTTTCATCACACGATGATTCAATACCTAATATATTCATAGCGGTTTATGGATTACGAGATTCGAATTGCACAATGCGCAGGTTCGAACAAGTCCAAGGGCGAAGGTTAAAAGTCTAAAGTCAATGGCATAGAAACTAACTTAGACATAACACCTTCGACTTGAGACTAGGTTTTATCTAATTTCCGGCTTTTCATCTCTAACATCCAATCTCCAACTTACGCGATACTCAGCATCCGTTCGATGGGCCGGCGGGCTTTCTGCACGAGATCTTCTGGTACTTTCACCTCAAAACGATCGTTCCGCAGGGAATCATACAGCTTCTCAAGGGTGATCATTTTCATGTACTCGCAGACCGCATTATCGTTGGCTGCGTAGAATTTTTTCTCCGGATTTTCTTTACGCATACGATGCAAAATACCGGTTTCGGTGGCCACCACAAATTCTCCGGCCTCCGATTCATGCGCGCGTTCCAGCATGCCGCTGGTAGAGTGAATGTGCCCGTCATCACAATCGAAGTACATCGCAGATTTCATCATGCAGGAGGTGGAACAACCGCATTCGGGATGGATAAGCACTTCCGCATCGGGATACTGTTTCTGCTTTTCATTGAGATTGAGCTCCCCGATTTTTTCGTGCACGTGGCAAGCGCCGTCCCAGATATTCAGCTCCCGGCCGGTAACCATCTCAACATAAGTGCCTAAAAACTTGTCGGGCAGAAATAGAATTTCCTTTTCTTGGGGTATGGATTCCACGATCTGTACAGAATTAGACGATGTGCAGCAGTAATCGCTCTCTGCTTTAATCGCAGCTGTAGTATTGATATAGGAAACCACAACCGCATCGGGGTGATCGGCTTTCCAGGTTCGCAATTCGCCGGCAGTGATACTGTCCGCCAACGAACAACCCGCATCCAAATCGGGAATAAGCACTGTTTTATCGGGTGAAATAATCGAAGCAGTTTCCGCCATAAAATGCACTCCGCAAAATACAATGATGTCGGCCTCAGTTTCAGCCGCTTGGCGTGATAGCCCCAGCGAATCACCTACATAGTCGGCGATGTCCTGTATTTCCGGCACTTGGTAATTATGCGCCAGAATTACGGCATTCTTTTGTGTTTTCAATTCGTTGATTTCATCAATCATCTGCTGCTGTAGCATAAAAAATGAATAAAACTAGCTTGGGTTTTTAATTTGCTGGCTGATATCAAAGGCCTTCACCGAATGCGTCAATGCTCCAACGGAGATGTAATCCACGCCGGTAGCGGCAATATCTTTCACGCGATCAAGCGTTACATTTCCCGATGCTTCGGTTTCAGCTCGGCCATCGATAATTTGAATAGCATCTCGCATTTGTTCCAGCGACATATTATCAAGCATGATGATATCCGCGCCGCTTTCAGCTGCTTCCCGCACTTCATCTAAAGTTGTAGTTTCAACTTCAATTTTTACTTCTGGTGAATGGGCTCCTGCCAGGCTCACTGCTTCTTTGATACTGCCCGCGATGGCAATATGATTTTCTTTAATCAGCACCATATCAAATAATCCCGCACGGTGATTGGTGCCGCCGCCGGTCCGCACCGCATACTTATCAAGCACGCGCAGGCCCGGTATCGTTTTTCGGGTATCTAAAATTTTGGTATCAGTACCATCAAGAAGCTGCGCAAATTGGTGAGCCATGGTTGCAATGCCCGACGTGCGCTGTACAAAATTCAATGCCGTGCGTTCAGCAGTTAATATGGCACGGCTTT
>NNSL01000254.1 GCA_003123965.1 Balneolaceae bacterium SMO_bin1 | reverse complement strand
AATTATTGGATTGGTAATTCAAAAATCTAAACTTGGTTATAATTTCTTCCTAGTGCCGGTTCGTTATCATAAAGCCGGCTTCAATTGGTCCGTTCGTTTTTGGTGATTAAGCCAATGATATGACCGCCCAAATATAAGCTTTTATCAGCAGCTTTTGCAGTGTGCATTTGTATCCTTTTTACGCAGAAATGAACAAAATGTTGTCTCATCATTTCTAACTCAATAAAATGTGGTTTAGAGCGAATAAAAAAAGGGCGCACAGCTTAAGCCGTGCGCCCTTTAATTAGATAAGAGTCATAAAACTAGGCCGATTGTACCATAATCTCTTCACTTTCAAGGACCGGATTTTCAACCACACTATCAGATTCAATCAAACCGTCGCGCAAGCGAATAATACGGCGAGCGTGCTGAGCAATTTCATCTTCGTGGGTAACCACCAGAATGGTATTGCCCATGCGGTACAGCTCTTCAAAAAGCATCATAATTTCTTCGCCTGTCTTAGTATCAAGATTACCGGTTGGCTCATCGGCAAGAATGATAGACGGATTATTGACCAATGCACGAGCAATAGCTACGCGTTGGCGCTGCCCGCCGGACAGCTCATTAGGCCGGTGATCAAGCCGATCGCCCAAGCCTACACGCTCCAGGGTTTTTCGAGCCCGCATTTTCCGTTCAGAAGAAGGTGCACCCGCATAAATTAATGGCAGCTCTACGTTAGACATGCAATCGGTTCGGGGCAACAGATTAAACGTTTGGAAAACAAAACCGATTTCCCGATTGCGCACGTCAGCCAGTTCGGCATCACCAAGCCGGCTAACGTCTTGACCGTTTAAAATATATGTACCAGAAGATGGTGTATCCAAGCAGCCTATCATGTTCATCAATGTTGATTTACCTGAACCAGACGGCCCCATGATTGCGATGTAATCGTTCTCGAGCACCTCTAGGGATACACCGTCTAGGGCATGCACTTCGGTGTTACCCATTATGTAGGTACGGCGTAAATCGGATATTTCAATAATCGGTTTTCTCATAGCAGTTATGTTAGTTGCTTGCAGTAAGGCTTCCAAATTTGTTGTTATCTACAGTCACAGCGTCGCCATCGGCTAACTCTTTGGAGAGTATACGGTAACTGCCGATCACAATTTCTTCTTCATTATCAATACCTGAAAGTACTTGAATATGCGTATTATCGCTTATACCGGTTTTAACTTCACGGCGTTCCACTTTTCCTTCGCGTACCACAAATACCACCTTTCGTAAATCTTCTTCAGGTATAATACCGGTCTCATTATTCTCTTCAGGTGCTTGTTCGGTTGCAGATGTCTTGGCCAAGTCTTGCGGTTCATCTTTGGCAAAATCGCGAACTGTTACGGCTTGAATTGGAATAGCAATAGCTCGCTGTACCGTTTCGGTTTGAATATCAACTGTAGCCGACATGCCGGGTTTAAAGTTAGGTGCAAATTCCAGCTCACCTGATTCCAATCCACTTTCTTGCTGCATAGTTGCAGAAGCCATGTTAAGATTATGCGGGGTAATGACCCGAACTTTAACCTCGTAGTTGGTGACCTGTTCGCTAGTGCCCTGACCTTCTACCTGGGCAGAATTGGCAATTTCAGTAACTACGCCTTCAAATGTTCGCTCAGGATACGAGTCGGCCTGCAAAATTGCCGTATCTCCGAGAGCTACATTTACTATATCATTTTCATTTACTTCTACCTGAACCTCCATGTTGTTCATATCGGCAATGCGCATCATTTCGGTGCCGGCAGTTTGCGTGTTACCCAGTACACGTTCGCCTTGCTCCACGGCCAACTTGCTTACGGTTCCGTCCTTGGGCGCACGAATAATCGTTTTTTGCAGTTCCTCATTAGCCTGCTGAAGCTGAGCCTCAACGCTCTGCACTTGATACTGCGCAGCTTCAAGGTTGGCTTGCTGCGATTCGAACTGCGTTTTAGCCTGAACATAAGCCGATTCAGAAGTTAAATCTTTATCGTAAAGTTTTTGCTGTCGGGCAAATTCCGATTCAGCTTCGATAAGGCTCGCTCTGGCCTGCTGCAGGCGTGCTTTTTGGGTCAGTAAGCTTGCATTTATTTCATCAATGCGGGATCTGATAAATATCAGGGCGGATGCGGAGCAGTAAATCACCTTTTCGTACAAAATCACCCTCATTCACATTCAACTCAATAATTTCACCAGAAACGTCAGGACGCATAATTACTTCTACTTCGGGTTGAATCTTCCCGGAAGCCGAAACCGTTTGTGTAATGGTTTTATACTTGGCCGTTGATGTTTCCACCGTCTTGCCAGTTGTACTGCCGCCCATCCATCCCATAGAGCTCGCCAAAACCGCGCCAAGGCTAAATACGGCAACAATAACGCCTGCCGCAATCAACAGCTTTTTTGTAGGACTTTTCTTTTTCTTATTCATACCACATCCCCTCTTGTATTTAGAGTTCGGTTAAAGTAATGTCTTCGTTGAGCTTGCCGAGGTAGTAATCGAGCAGTTTTTTCTGAAATATAAAATTAAATGTGGCCTGCGCACGATTGGACTGCGCCTCAACGTATTGCGAATTGGCATCACTTAGTTCAATGAGTGTTCCGGCCCCAACTTCATATCGCTCCTTTTGTGTGAGATACGATCGTTCGGCTGCTCGCAACGCTTTTTCTGTTGATTCCAGCCGCTGAACCACTGCCTGGTAATCATTAAAGGCCTGGGTGACTTCCTGTATCACTTGCAAGCGTGTATCTTCGAGCTGCAGCTTCGCATTTTTGTAATTTACTTTCTGCGACTGCAAGTTGGTGCGCAGATTTAAGTTATTAAAAATGGGAATACTCAGTGACAAGCCGAAAGACCGGTTAATATTGATATCAAAAAACTGATCCGTAAAGGAGATCGGTTGTCCGGTAGCTGGAGATAACCGCTGATCACTGTAGTTGGTTCTCAGGTCGGCACTAAAGTTCAACGAAGGATACAAACTACCACGTGTTGAGCGCAGCTGCTGCTCAATGGACTGAATGTTAAATTGTTCGCTTTGCAGATCTGAACGATTTTCCAACGCTGTGCTCACCAGTTCCTGCAGGTTGTATTCGGGTTGCGCTGCATTTTGCACAGCCACATCAGGTATTTCAAATGCGTAATTGGCTGTGGGATCAATTTGTAACGTTCGTATCAGCTGAAGGCGACTTAAGTCCAACGCATTTTGCTGATTGGTAACTTGCAGCTCGTTGCTTGCCACCGTTGATTCCTGATTGTATAGGTCAACGGTTGGGCGCGAGCCTACATCAACCTGTGCTTGTACCTGCTCCAGCGTTTTCTGGGAAGCGGCCAGGGTTTCTTTAGCAATCTCAAGCAGCTCCTTATCAAGAATAACCTGCAGATAATTGCTGGCTGTGTTGAAAATTATGGTTTCTCGTACGCGCTGCTTGGTTTCTTCCTGCGATTTTGTGTCAAACTTACTGCTGCGCAGGCTGGAAATATTTTCGAATCCATTAAATATGGGTATGCTGGTACTCAGCCCTCCGCTAATGCCGTACGACGTCTGATTAATAAAAGTGGCCGAACCCGGAACAAAACCCGGACCCGTGCTTCTGTTTCCACTAAAATTGGCTGAAAGCGAGGGGAAGAAATCGGCTAACTCACTTTTTTCCTGGTATTGAGACAGGTTTAGATTATTTTCGGCGACTCGGAGCTGAAAATTATTTTCAAGGGCAATATCAATAGCTTCCTGTAAAGTAATTGTTTCACCCGGAGCCACATTCGACTGCATATCTTGTGCCTGCGATGAAACCGTAAAAATCAGGCATAGCACAATTACATAGAAACCGTTACGCATAGAGTTAGTCTTAAATTAAAATTAAACGTTCGTCTTTTACACGAAAAGCAAACAGAGATGTTACAAGTTGTAGACGAATTTTTTAAGAGGCTGGTGTATAAAAAGGGGCTTTTTAAGTGTTTTTACACAAACTAAGGCAACTTCAACTAGTCGCGGGTAATAAATTCGTCTAAATAGTCGCTTAGTAGCGAAAGTGCCTTACGGGTTACAAGTCGTTTTGCCTCGTATCCAAGCGTAGAAGTTATTTTTTCTCGCTTCGATTCCGAATCCCGATTCCGATCGCGACCATCACCCTTACCAATCAAAAAACCCACCAGCACCGAGGCACCTACTACCGGCAGCGGGTGACGGCGAATGTAATCAATAGGATCAAGCGAATTGGCCACGTCCGATTTTACATTATCCAACTCGTGGTCCAGCTCGTTTTGAATGTTCTCAAGCTCCGCTTCCAGTTTCTTCTTTTTGTCTTTCAGCGTTTCTTTGTCGATATCACTCATGGCGATTTTTTTCGGTTGGTAATTCGTTTGTTTCTTCGGTCAAGAGTTTTTCTTGCGATTCCTGTTCATCATCTCGGAATACACTAAGCAACTCTTCTTCAAATTCGTTCTTCAGTTTATTGGTGATACTTATGGGCTTCAGGTTTACAAATAATATGCCTGTAATCAGCAACGGCACAGATACTATAGCAAAACCAAGGGCCGGGCTTTCGAATATGGCGCCCAAGTACAGGGCTAAAGCAACTAATAAAAAGACCAGTGCTCCGAACAAGAAAACGAGCCCCGCAATCTTTTGCACTGATTCAGCAATATAACGCGTATACTGCTCACCAATACTTAATACCGTAAGCTCCAGTCGTTTTTCAACGTACCGTTTCACTTCGTTAGTGATGTGTTTAACGCGCTGCCCGATTCTGTCTGCAGTACCGTTACCCATTTATTTTCAGTCCTCTGAACTAAAGATTTTACCAATTGCATATCCGGCCAAAAGTCCAAATGCAACACTCTTCAACGGATTACGACGGATATACGATTCTGTTTGGTTTTTAACTTCATCAATACGTTCTGCCATTTCATCGTCTTCTACAAGTTGACGACTGTATTCCAGGGCGTCATCAATGCGGCGGTTCACATTTTGCAGGATATCTTCATTCATAGCCTTTACTAATTATATGGATATTATTTAGGGTAATTATAAGGAAATAATTATACATCTCCTGAAAAGAAAATTACTCGTAGCGTAGGCTTTCAATGGCATCTAGCTGTGCTGCTTTATACGCGGGATAGACGCCAAATACTATTCCCAACAGCATCATGGCAATGATTCCGCCAAATGCCGCTCCCCACGGGAATACCACGCTCGATTCCATATAAAGTGCTAAAAGGTTACCTCCTGCTATACCTAAAAGCATGCCTATGATTCCCCCGAGCTGGCATATAAGAATGGCCTCCATCAAAAATTGAGACGTGATAGCACGCTTTGTTGCCCCCACCGCTTTACGTATACCTATTTCACGGGTGCGCTCGGTTACTGATACCAGCATAATATTCATTACTCCTATTCCTGCCCCGAGCAGGGCAATAAAGCCAATAACAAATCCCGCGATGTACAGAATGCCGGTAAATTGGTCAAAGGCTCCAGAAAGCGATTCGTTGGTTTCAATCTCAAAATCATTTTCGGCCCCGGGCGGGACTTTACGAATGGTTCGAAGCACGCCGGTCAGCTCATCCATAGTGGCATTAACCATCATCATGGAAGGCGCCTTTACCTGAATATCGATATTCCGTTCAGTGCCGTATACATTCATCAGCGTTGTGTAAGGAATAACCACGAAATTGTCTAGAGAAGAGCCGAATATACTTCCGCGCGTTTCGGTTAAGCCTATTATGCGATACGGACGCCCGTCAATTCGTATGGTTTTGCCAATCGGGTATTCTACTTCAAAAAGCTCATCGCGCACGTCGCTGCCTATAATGGCCACCGGCCGGCGGTACTGCACGTCCTGGGCCGTAAAGTTGCGGCCATCAGCAAGCTCATACGCATTGTTGTCAAGATAGTACTCATTGCTGCCGCGAACAGACACGCTGGGTTCAGTTTCATTTTCCCCGTAAATAACGGTTGTCACCGTAAATTGTTCATCCGGACTAATGCCCTGCGCCGTTGATAGCCGTCCCTGCAAGTCTTCAAGAGTTTGGAATGAAATATCCTCGCGATTTCGGTATTTAGCCCACTCGGTATTTATATTCACCGACGGATATTTTGAAATATTTACCACATTGCCGCCCATAAAAGAAAGCGTCTCTTTGAAATAAGTATCCAGCACCAGAACAGCCGTTGAAGAGCTGATGATTGCAAACACACCAACCACGATTGCAATTAAAGTTAAAAATGAACGCAACTTATTGGCAGCCAGTGAAATAATAGATTGTTTTGATATTTCTTTTATATTCATGATTCCTGAGTTTATACTATTCGTATCGCAATGATTCAATAGGTTCTGATTTGGCCGCACGATACGCAGGCAAGAAACCAAATGTGAGCCCTACCACTGTACATATAAATATTGCAATGGCCACAGTCTGCCAGCTCAAATATGCAACAAATATCTGATTGATAGCTTGGGTTGTCAGCACCGAGAGCATCACGCCAATAGCACCGCCGGCCAAGCAGATTATGACCGCTTCAATCAAAAACTGTAATAGAATTTCCCAACTCTTGGCACCAACCGCTTTTCGGATACCAATTTCCTTTGTGCGCTCTTTTACCGACACAAACATAATATTCATCACCCCTATGCCGCCGATAAACAACGCCAGCGATGTTAAAAATATGCCAATACCATAAATGGCGTATGTCATGGCATCATACTGCTGCTGAAAAGCTTCGGGCTTGTTGATGGCAAAATCATTCTCTTCTAGCGGGTCAAGCTGACGTATACTGCGCATGGTACCCTCAACTTCGTACTGGCCCTCGGCAAAGGTTTCCTTGTCGGGAAACTTAACGGCTAAGCGCACGCTCCCACGACTTCCAAACACCTGCTGATAGGCTCGCATCGGAATCATTATACGGTTGTCCGTATCCTCAATGCCCATGAACTTACCCTGCTTTTCCAGCACGCCAATCACGTAAAATCGCTGTCCGCCAATCCGAACCTGCTTTCCTAGCGGATATTCTTGCGTGAACAATCCATCGGCTACGCTGCTGCCCAAAATGGCAACACGTGCCCCGCGGCGCCCTTCTTCTGCAGTAAAAAATCGACCATCGCTAATGGTTACAGGGTTGGTTTGCGTAACGGTTTCGGTGGCGCCCTCAATTGTTACACTGCTTATCAGTTGATCTTTATATCGGACACTCCTGTTTTGATAGGACGAGGCAGAAGCAGCACTCACAAACCTATTTCGTTCTTGCAGCTGGCGGGCATAGTCAACTTCCATTTCCTTTCGGTTGATGTACTCCCACCACTTGTATTCGCCCCCGAGGCCCCAAGGCCATTTTTGGATATAAACAACATCCTGGCCCAGCATCTGCAGGCTGCTTTCAAATGAGCGGTTTACTCCATCTATAAGCGTGGTCATACTGGTAACCGATACTATACCGATAACAATACAGACCGTTGTTAGTGAAGAGCGGGTCTTGTTCTTACCTATGGCCCCGAGTGATATTTTTAAGCCTTCCCACAGGCTGCGCAAAAAGCGGAAAACTGATCTCATTTGTAACTATTGATTCCAAGAGTTGAATGCTAATACGCAGCCGGTCAAAAAACGTTGCATTTTGATAATGAAAAAATGGGCCGACTGAAATGCATCTGGGCTTTGGCTTATTTTGCATTATATTGCCGAAAAATCAGAATACACCATCAGTATGGGTACTTTAGACATTTTAGCAATTGCAGCTCACCCCGACGATACCGAACTCTGCTGCGGCGGTACGCTGGCGGCGCTTGCAAATCAGGGCAAAAAGATTGGAGTGATAGATATGACGCGCGGCGAAATGGGGAGCCGAGGTACGCCTGAGCAGAGACTGCAGGAAGCCCAAAACGCAGCTGAGATTATTGGACTTGATGTGCGCGAAAATCTTGGCCTACCCGACACGCAGCTTGAAAACAAGCCGCAGTATCGGCAAAAAATCATCACGAAGATCCGTGAATATCGCCCACATATCTGCTTAGTGGGTGCCCCGTCCGATCGACACCCCGATCACGGCAACGCCACGAAACTGGCCCTCGATGCCATTTTTTACAGCGGACTGATTAAAATTAAATCCAATGATACTGATGGGAACGAACAGGAGCCTTGGCGCCCATCCCACATTCTGCACTATATGCAAGATCGGCCATTTGAGCCAGATATAGTTTTTGATATTTCTGAGACTTTTGATACCAAAATGAAAGGAATACAAGCTTTTGAAACTCAATTTAACATCGAAGATGCGGGTGATGAGCCTGAAACATACATTTCGAGCAAGCGGTTTTTTAAAGGAATTGAAGCCCGCGCTCGACACTACGGCCACTTAATTGGCACTACCTATGGCGAGCCTTTTAAATACTATAACGGACCCGTGCCTATGGAGTCGTTCAGTGCATTTTTCAAAATGGCTCCGAAACGGTAAAAGTACTTAACATAAGAGCATACTCGATTTCACTTACAGAGTGCTATTTGCTTAATTCGTTTTCATCAAATTGGGCCTGAATCGCCTGCAGCAAAAATTGATGAATCTCAGGATTCCCCGCTACGATTCGCTCCCCAAATAGCCAATCGCTCCCCCCTTTCCAGTCCGTGATGATTCCGCCAGCTTCCTGTACAATCAAACTGGCGGCTCCCACATCCCAGGGGTTTAAAGAGTATTCATAAAACCCATCAAATCGTCCGGCCGCTACACAACACAAGTCATAAGAAGCCGCGCCAGGTCGGCGAACGGCTTGTGTCTGATCCAGCAGCCACTTAAAGAAATCGAGGTAATGGTCAACTAAGCTGAGGTCGTTATAGGGAAACCCCGTACCGATCATCGCCTGTGAAGAATCTTCGACACCTGAAACTGATATTGACTCCCCATTTAGAAAAGCGCCACCTCCCGCTTGAGCCTCGAAAACTTCTTGGCTATTTATCTCAAGCACAAGTCCTGCTTTAGGTTCACTATTCTCCCACAAACCTATTGAAACACAATATACAGGAAAGCCATGCGCAAAATTAGTGGTGCCATCGATGGGATCAATGAGCCACGTCCTCTCCTCAGGCAAATGTAAATCCTGTGATGATTCCTCAGCCAATACATTGTCATCGGGGAATTGATCAGATATGATACTGAGAATCGCTTCTTCGGCTGCCACGTCTGCGTCAGTCACCAAATCATTGCGGCCTTTAAAACTTACGTCAAAGCTTTGCTGGAGCTGGTGCTCGCGAATAATTTCACCAGCTTCACTCGCAGCTAATTTGGCAACCTCTAACTCTTCAGAAAAATCAGTCATATTTTGGCCATAAACCGGGAACTATAACAAACTTAATGCCGGCAAATTTAACCTTACTCCTCCCCTTTCATTTTGTATTCGAATTTATTGTTCATCACTTTTTTTGCGGCGTCTGAGTTGGGATCAGGGAAGAGCTCATTGAGCGATGACTTCTGCAACATAGAGCGCTGTCGCCCTACTTCTTTCATATTCTTCATAATCGTTTTTCGATCTTCTCCCGTGGCGTTTGCGTATCTCTTTTGAAGCTTATCCTGTAAGCGATCCAAGTGATGCATTCTCGACGCCTTTAAGGCTCCCTTTGCAGTCATATAAGGATTTTTATCCTTCTTGTACTGCACGCCCACCTTTTCATGATGACGCTCACTTACCTCATGTTCCTGCAGCACAATTTCACCCACCAATTCCGGGTACGGATGATCTCGCGAGGCATAATAATCAACTGACACCTCCTCCTCATCCTTGTATCGTTCTATAATATCGGTATAAAAGGCACGCAAATCATCATCCTCAAATTGAACTTCGCTACAGTTTGAGCCGATATAATCAATCATATCGCGGTCGTAGAGCAGCATTAGCCGAATGAGCTCTTTTTCATAACCAGGGCGATCTTTCGGTGGCATGGGCTTGTGGTCCGAAGCATCTTCCATTTGCGCCTCAAACGCCTGCGTATGGTGATCGCGGGCCTGCTGATCATCCTTGCTTCTGAGGCGAACCTCGCGCTGAGCCTGCCGCTGCTGCCGACGACGAGCCCTGGCCTTTTGCTCTTTAACCTCCTTCAGAATTTTACCCAACTCTTCGTGAAGTGCGCGATCACCCATTTTAGTCAGGCTATTCAGGTGCTGCACGAACGTTTCTCGTGCAACTTTGTCGGGGATATGAGCAATGCTTTCCAGCGCTTCAGATATCACGCGTTTCTTTCGGAAGGATCCTCCCATCGGCCGTCGGCCTGCGCTTTATGGATGAGATAGCTGACAAAATCTTCGGCTTCCTCAATTTTTAATCTCAAGAAATGAGTCTTTCCCAAACTGACGAATAAAAGAATCGGGGTCGTCGCCTTCAGGCAGCTCCAGCAATTTCACATCCATACCCTCGGCCAGCGCTAAATTGATGCCACGTTTCATGGCCGTTTGCCCGGCAACATCAGAATCATACAGCATAATGATGGTTTCACCATATCTGTGCAAAAGCTTTAATTGACTGGGCGTCAATGATGTACCACTTGAAGCTACGACATTTTCTATATCATGTTCCTGCAGCGAAATCACATCGGTGTATCCCTCAACCAGTATCACTTCATCATTCTTTCGGATATGATTTTTAGCAAAGTTTATCCCATACAACACCTCGCTTTTGTTGTACACTTTGGTCTGCGGTGAGTTGATATATTTGGCTGTTTTTTCATCGCCCAGCACACGTCCGGCAAATGCAATCACTTTTCCCGTTGGGTTGAAAATCGGG